>JAJTHO010000088.1 GCA_021297975.1 Alphaproteobacteria bacterium | reverse complement strand
CCGCCGCCGCGCGCGATTTTGCCAACAGCAGCACGCCGCTCGTGTCTTTATCCAGCCGGTGCACCAGCTTCGGCGTTGCCGTAGGGAAGGCGAGTTGCGCTAAGCTATCCACGCTGCGCTTTTGCCCCGTGCCGCCTTGGGTCGCGAGACCCGCGGGTTTATTCAGCGCCACAAACGACTCATCCTCAAAAAGAATCAGGCTCTGCCATTGTTTTAGCGCGGCTTTGTTGTTGGGGGCGGGCGCTTTTGCGGCATCGGGCTGAAGCTGTGGCGGCAAGCGAACTTTATCCCCGGCATGGAGCCGCACCGCGCCGTCTACCCGCTTGCTATTCACCCGAATTTCACCCGTACGCAGCGCCTTTTGTAGCCCCGCAAACGGCACATCGCGCGCTTTCAGCCAGCGGTCAAGCCGTTGTCCGGCATCATCATCGCTTACAAGAATTTCGGTTGCCATTAGCGCACAACCAGATTCAGCGTCTGGCTGCCGCGCTGCAACGTTATCTGCCAGCGAGCACTCTCTTTACGCAGCAGTTTCTCTAAGGTTCCAACCGAATCCACCGGCACACCATTAATCGCCACAATCTTATCACCTGGCTGCACGCCTAAACGTGCTGCGTTACCATTTCCCAATTCTAAAACAATGACGCCCGTACTGAGTTGTAAGGCCGGAATAGCTAATTCTTCCCGCAGCGCCGGGTTAAGATTCGCAACAAGCGCACCTTGCAGAGGATGATTCCCCCTAAGCTGCGTGCGCTGTTGTGGCGGCGTGTCCGGGGCGCTAATAAGCCGTATAGTCTCACGGCGCTCTTTGCCGTCTGGTAATAGCCACTCTAAGGTAACTGACTCACCCAGAGGCAATAGCGTCAGACGAAAACGTAAACTGCCCGCATCGGTAAGCGTCTCATTATTCAGCGCGGTGATCAGACTTCCCGTGGTTACGCCCGCCAGCGCCAAAGGACTTTGTTCTACTAATTGCTCAACTAAAACGCCGCGCGGTATAGCAATGCCAAATGCGTTGGCATCGTCCTGATTAATGTCCCTTAAAACCGCACCCAGCCACGGGCGCTGCGGCGCCTTTCCCGTCTCTGCAGCCTGCACGGCGCGGGAGACCAGCGCCGCTGGCGTTGCAAAACCAATCCCATTTGAGCCGCCGGATTTGCTGTAAATCGCCGTCGGAATCCCCACCAGCTCACCGCGTAAATTTACCAGCGCCCCACCCGAATTACCGGGGTTAATCGCCGCGTCGGTTTGAATGAAAAACCCGCTGTCGTTAATGCCAATACCCGTGCGCGCCAAGGCAGACACAATACCGTGCGTTACCGTCTGGCCGATACCAAAGGGATTACCTATCGCCAGCACCAAGTCGCCAACTTGTAGGGAAGACCCGTCACTCAACGGTACCGATGGCAGTGACGTGGGTGGTGTTTCCAAGCGCAGCACCGCTAAATCTACTTTCTTATCCTGGTGAACAATTTTAGCTGAGAGCTCACGCCGATCGCTGAGAACAATTTTGATATCCTGTGCGCCGTCCACCACATGGTTGTTGGTTACAATCAGGCCTTTTCTGCCATCAACTATAACCCCGGAACCCAAGGAGTTCTCTACTCGCTTTTGCGCAGGAAATCCGTTTGCACCAAAAAATTGCTGCAAGAACGGATCATCAAATAGCTGAAAGCGACGCTCAACAACCTTTTTTGTATAAATGTTAACAACGGCTGGTGCGGTGTTTTTTACAACCGGCGCAAACGACAGCTGCATTTGCACGCCATTTTCAGGAACGTCACGTTCTTGTGCCTGAGAGGGTTCAACACCCCCAAGCATCAAAAATAAGGCAGCGATGAAAAACGCACAAACCGCGCGATGCGGCGAACGCATCTTAGGCGGCCTCAGCCTCAACCCGAACGACGCCAGCGCCTTTGGCAGCCGGGTTACGGTCAACAAATTCGATGAAGGCGCGCGGAGCATTATCACCGGCGCGGAAGCCAGCTTTCAACACGCGGGTATACCCACCAGCGCGGCTTTGATAGCGCGGCGCGAGTTCGCCAATCAGCTTGTTCACAGCGTTCTCGTTGTTACGCAGCTGTGACAGCAGCACACGGCGGCTGTGCAGGCTTTTATCACGCGCGCGTGTTACCATACGCTCCACATACGGGCGCAGATCTTTTGCTTTTGCCAGCGTTGTGCTGATTTGCTCATGCTCAATCAGCGACACAGCCAAGTTCACCAGCAACGCGTTGCGGTGGCGGCAATGCCGATTAAATTTACGTCCGCTAATACCGTGGCGCATAGATGCCCCCTATCTCTTTAAATGTATAACTCAGTATGGATCTTCAAGCTTTTTCGCCAGCTCTTCGATGTTTTCCGGCGGCCAGCCTTGCACATCCATACCCAGCGTCAAGCCCATCTCGGTCAAGACTTCTTTAATTTCATTCAGCGATTTACGGCCAAAGTTTGGCGTGCGCAGCATTTCTGCTTCGGTTTTACGCACCAAATCACCAATGTACACAATGTTATCGTTTTTAAGGCAGTTGGCCGAACGTACCGACAATTCCAACTCATCCACTTTCTTAAGCAGATTGCGGTTGAACGGCAGATCCGACTTATCTTCATCTGCTTGTATCGTGCGCGGCTCTTCAAAGGTGATGAACAGCTGCAACTGATCTTGCAGAATCCGCGCAGCCAAGGCCACCGCGTCTTCCGGAGTCAGCGCACCGCTGGTCTCTAGTGTGAGTGACAACTTGTCGTAGTCAGTCACTTGACCAACCCGGGTGTTTTCCACCTTATACGACACTTTACGCACCGGGCTATACAGCGAATCAATCGGAATCAGACCAATCGGCGCATCTTCCTGGGTGTTTTGACCTGCAGGCACATAGCCTTTGCCGGTACCAACGGTGAAATCAATGCTCAGCTTTGCGCCTTTATCGAGCGTGCAGAGCACGTGGTCTTTGTTGATAATTTCCAGATCATGCGGCACATCAATCATGCCCGCGG
Source organism: Alphaproteobacteria bacterium (assembly GCA_021297975.1). GTDB lineage: Bacteria > Pseudomonadota > Alphaproteobacteria > JAJTHO01 > JAJTHO01 > JAJTHO01. Next base: position 27,919 of record JAJTHO010000088.1, on the reverse strand, counting down.
TCACCACACAGGGGCCTTCGGCGGAAAGGTGCATTTTCTTGTTAGAGGTTGAGTGGGCTTTAAGCGCCAGCTGTTTAATGTTCAGGATGATGTCGATAACATCTTCACGCACACCTTCAATGCTGGAAAACTCGTGCAACACGTTTTTAATGTGGATGCTCGTCACCGCCGCGCCCTGTAAGGACGACAACAACACGCGGCGCAGCGCGTTACCCAGTGTGAGACCAAAACCGCGCTCTAACGGCTCAACTACAACTGTTGCGCGCGTACCTGCGGCACCTTCGGCTAGAACTTTAATACCATTGGGCTTAATCAACGCCTGCCAGTTTTGTGCAATCATGTGGTCACCTACTTAAAAAATGTGTTAGACGCGGCGGCGTTTTGGAGGACGGCAGCCGTTGTGCGGAATCGGTGTCACATCACGAATGGTTGTTACAACGAGACCAGCCGACTGCAACGCACGCAGCGCAGACTCGCGACCCGATCCAGGGCCTTTGATTTCCACTTCACAGCTTTTCATGCCATGCTCTACCGCGCTTTTTGCCGCTGTTTCAGCCGCAACCTGCGCTGCGTAGGGCGTTGATTTCCGGGAACCCTTAAAACCTTGCGACCCCGATGATGCCCAGGCAATAGAATTGCCGCCCATATCAGAGATGGTGATAATGGTGTTGTTAAAAGATGCATTCACATGAACCATACCCATGGGTACGTTCTTGCGCTGACTTCTTTTCACTTTTGGCGCTGCCGCCGAATCTGCTTTAGCCATACTTATTTACCCATTACCTTTATTTCGTTGGCGCTTTTTTCTTACCAGCAATCGCGACGGCCTTGCCTTTACGCGTACGAGCGTTTGTGTGCGTGCGCTGCCCGCGAACCGGCAGACCTTTGCGATGACGCAGACCGCGATAGCAGCCCAAATCGTTCAAGCGCTTAATGTTGATGGACACTTCACGGCGCAAGTCCCCTTCAACCGTATAATCACGGTCAATGGTCTCACGTATTTTCAAGACCTCATCGTCGGTTAACTGATTCACACGACGCGTTTCGTCGATATTCAAATTTTTGCAAATTTCCACAGCATTGACCGGGCCAATGCCGTAAATGTAGCGCAGGGCGATAATAACGCGCTTACCCGTAGGAATGTTAACACCGGCGATACGAGCCACAAAAATCTCCTAAATCTCAAGAAAACAGCGGCGGACAAACCCGCGAACCGACAAACAAGAGCGTAATATTAGCGTGTTAATCACAGGTGTCAATCCTTATGACGCGCTAAAACCGCGATAATTGACTTGGTTATATCATCAATATCACCAAAGCCCTGTACTTTCTCTAGCAATCCTTGCTGCTGATAATACGGCAGAACCGGCAGCGTTAAATCGCGGTAGGCCTGCAAGCGCGCTTTAACCGTTGCTTCGTTATCATCCGGACGGCGCTTAAACTCTTTATGGCCGCAACTATCGCAGACACCCGGAATCTTAGGCTTTTGATATTCATCGTGATAGCCCGCACCGCAATTTGCACAGGAATAACGACCAGTAATGCGGCGAATCAGCGCGGCTTCGTCCACATCAAGCTCAACCACACGGCTGAGCGGCAAGCCGCGTTGCGAAAGCATTTGATCCAGCGCCACCGCCTGCGCTTTGGTGCGCGGAAATCCATCAAGAATAAAGCCGCGCCCACAATCCGCCTGGGCTATTCGCGCTGCAATCATATCAATCATGATATCATCGGGCATCAATTTACCCGCACGCATTATCTCACCGGCTTTATTACCAAGCGGCGAGCCGCTCGCTGCCAGTGCGCGCAGCATATCCCCTGTTGACAACTGAGGAATCTTAAAATGCTCTTCCAAGCGTTTTGCCTGCGTGCCCTTCCCTGCTCCGGGCGCGCCAAAAAGAATCAGCCTCACCGCAGATTTCCTTTCAATTTGGCTTTTTTAATCAGCCCTTCGTATTGTTGAGCGAGTATGTGAGCGTGTATTTGACCCACGGTATCCATCGTCACCGACACCACAATCAATAAGCTCGTACCGCCGAGATAAAACGGGATGTTATACTCAGCAATAAGAAATTCAGGCAATAAACAGACCGCTGCAAGATACACCGCGCCAATCGCTGTTAGCCTGGTCAGCACCGCATCTAGATGCTGCGCTGTCATCTTACCAGGACGCATTCCGGGAACAAAACCACCACTTTTCCGAAGATTATCCGCCGTTTCTTGCGGGTTGAATATAATCGCCGTGTAAAAAAACGCGAAGAAGATAATCATCGCCGCATAAAGCCCCATATAGAGCGGCTGCCCATGTTGAAGCCATGCGGTCATCGTTGTAAGCCATTCAGGCTGAGCCGTGCTACCCGCAGCGGAAAAGCCTAATATGGTTGCCGGCAAAAGAAGCAAGGAGCTCGCAAAAATCGGCGGAATCACCCCGGCAGTATTCAGTTTAAGCGGCAAGTGGGTGCTGTCTGCTGCATAGAGCTTATTGCCAACCTGACGCTTAGGGTGCTGCACGATAATTTTACGCTGCGCCCGCTCCATGTAAACAATCGCTGCAATCACAACAATCGCGACAACGCAGATAAGCAAAGCGCCATAAATTGGCAAACTGCCCGTGCGCGAGAGTTCAAACATCTGGCCAATAGCAACAGGTAAAGAGCCAACTATCCCTGCAAAAATGATAAGCGAAATACCATTGCCAACGCCGCGGGCGGTAATTTGCTCACCAATCCACATCAAGAAAACAGTACCGCCTACCAAGGTAACCACAACTGTTAAACGAAAAAACCAGTCAATGCCGAGGCCGTCGCCGCGCATGCTTTCCAAACCAACCGCAAGGCCATAAGCCTGCATCGCAGCGAGAACAACGGTAAGATAACGGGTGTACTGGTTTATTTGCTTACGGCCAGAATCGCCTTCTTTTTTTAGAGCATCCAGCGAAGGAGATACCGCTGTCATTAATTGAATGATAATAGACGCCGAAATATACGGCATGATATTCAGCGCAAAAACAGACATCCGGGATAAAGCGCCGCCGGCAAACGTGTCGAAAACGCCCAAGATTCCCTTGCCATGGCTTTCAAACACCTGGGCTAACATATCTGCATTTATACCAGGAACGGGGATGTATGTACCCAACCGATAAACAATAAGGGCAATCAGAGTGAACCAGAGCCGCGCCTTAAGCTCTTTTGCCTTAGCGAACGCGCCAAAATTGAAATTTTGGGCTAATTGCTCTGCCGCTGAGGCCATAGAGTGTGCTCCCGTTTATATTTTTTTATAGGCAGTTTATGCTGCTGGTTGTTCTTCAGCTTTTACCGGGCGGATGATTTTCAAGCTGCCGCCAGCTTTTACTACTGCCGCTTCAGCGGATTTCGACGCTGCACTCAGCTCAAGCTGGACTTTTGCTTTCAACTCGCCGTTACCCAGCAGCTTAATACCATTACGCAGTTTGCTGACGATGGCAGCAGCCAAGATGGACTCTTCGGTAATTGGCTGTTTGGCATCCAAACGCCCCACATCCACAGCCTGCTGAATCTGCTCCAGGTTAATAACCGTGAATTCGGTGCGAAAAATGTTGTTAAAGCCTTTTTTCGGCAAGCGGCGGTGCAGCGGCATTTGACCGCCTTCAAAGCCCTTAATCGCCACGCCCGAACGCGCCGTCTGGCCTTTACCACCACGACCGCAGGTTTTACCTTTGCCCGAACCAATGCCGCGGCCAAGACGCTTAAATTTGTACCGCGCGCCGTCGTTGTCGCGTAATTCATTGAGCTTCATAAAAACCTGCCTTTAACCGTGTCTGTCTTACGCTGCGGAATCGACAGCGACAAGATGTTTTACTTTTGCAATAAGACCGCGCACCGAAGGCGAGTCTTTAAGCGTTTTCGTCTGACCAATCCGCCCAAGGCCAAGCCCGGTGAGAGTGGCGCGAATGCGATCATTCTGTCCAATCGTGCTGCCGATTTGGCGAACGCTAATAGTTGCCGCACTGCCTGCTGCTTTCTTTTTAGTTGTCGCCATGCTCGGCTTCCTTCTCTTCTACTGCGGTATCCGCATCGCCGCGCAGGCTCAAGTCACTGACTTTCTTCGAGCGCTTTTGCGCAATGGTGCGCGGCGAACGAATGTCCTGCAATGCCTCAAGCGTTGCTTTAATCATGTTGTGCGGGTTTGAGGTGCCCACCGATTTTGCCACAATGTCTTGAACACCCAAGGCTTCAAACACAGCGCGCATCGGCCCCCCGGCAATGATACCGGTTCCGGTTGGTGCGGCGCGCAGATATACTTTACCCGCCCCAAAGCGGCCATAAATGTCGTGATGCAGCGTGCGCCCTTCGCGGAGCGGCACGCGAATCATCGCGCGCTTAGCCGCCTCGGTTGCTTTCCGCACCGCATCGGGAACTTCCCGCGCTTTACCTGATCCGCAGCCTACTTTGCCGCGGCCATCGCCTACCACAACAATTGCCGCAAAGCCCATACGCCGACCGCCCTTGACCACCTTGGTCACGCGGTTGACGGCGACGAGTTTTTCAACGAGTTCCGATGCCATTTTTATGTCCTTGTCCCGCTGTTAAAATTCTAATCCGCCTTCGCGGGCGCCATCGGCCAAGGCTTTCACCCGACCATGATACATGTAAAAGCCGCGATCAAAGAAAACCTTGCTGATACCAGCCGCAACGCCGCGCTTACCAAGGAGCACGCCCACTTGCTTCGCCGCATCGATGTTGGCACCTGTTTTCAGGCTATCTTTGAAATCTTTGTCGGCGCTGCTGGCGGCAACAACAGTTTTACCCGCTGTGTCGTCAATAATTTGCGCGTAGATGTGCTTGCTGCTGCGGAAAACCGACAGACGCAGCGCTGTTGAGCCGGCATTGAGTTGCTTCAGGCGATACCGCACGCGGCGCTGACGCCGGGCCTTGGCAATGACATTACGATCGGACATTATTTCTTCTTCCCTTCTTTCAAGGAAACCTTCTGGCCTTCAAAACGAATGCCTTTGCCTTTGTAAGGCTCCACCGGTTTCATACGGCGGATATGTGCGGCAACCTGCCCCACTAACTGTTTATCTGTCCCGGAAATCGAAATAGCGGTGGGCTTTTCACACTTAATGGTGATACCCGCCGGGATAGGAAATTTCACTTCGTGGCTGAAACCAAGCTGTAACACCAGCACATTGCCCTGCAAAGCAGCACGATAGCCCACGCCTTGAATTTCGAGATTAATTGTGAAACCCTTGGAAAGTCCCTGCACCATTCCCTTAAGAAGGCTGTGGTTTGTGCCCCATTGAACACGGGCTTCTTTATCGTCCTGTGCCGGAGCCAGAATAAGCTTTTTGCCATCGAGCGTGACCGTCACCAGAGGGTGGATATTCATCTCAGCCTTTGCCGTCTTGCCGCTCAGCGATACTTTACCCGCCGCAACAGTTGCAGTGAGACCATCGGGAAGCTCAATAGGTTTGTTACCAATACGCGACATATATAATCATCCGTCCTAGAATACTTCACACAGCACTTCGCCGCCGACGTTGTGGGCGCGCGCTTCGATATCAGAGAGCACCCCTTTCGACGTGGACAAAATCGCAATCCCAAGGCCGTTTGCGATACGGCTGTAGGTTTTAATTGGGGTATAGACCCGGCGTCCAGGTGTGGACACGCGGCTGATACGGCTGATGACGGGCTCGCCATCGTGGTATTTGAGCTGTACGCGCAGTTCACGAATACCGGGGCGCAATTCTTTTTCTTCCACCGCACGGATATACCCTTCGCGCAGAAGTGTATCAAGCACGCGGGCTTTCAAACGCGAGGCTGGAACACGCAGCTCGCTCTGCCGCACAGCGTGTGCATTGCGAATCCGGGTGCAAAGGTCACTTACAGGATCATGATTTGACATACGATGCCCTTACCAGCTTGACTTGACGAGGCCAGGTATCAAACCCTGTGAGCCAAACTCACGGAGCGCAATACGCGACAGTTTAAATTTACGGTAGTAGGCACGTGAACGGCCGCTAAACACACAGCGGTTGCGAACGCGCACAAAGGCACTGTTACGTGGCAATTCCGCCATTTTACGGGTGGCTTCCATGCGCTCATCGAGAGGCAGATCACGATTGTGAACAATCGCACGCAGCTCATCACGCTTAGTGCGCTTACGCGTTGCCATATCTTGACGTTTTTTGTTACGCTCAACCGAGCTTGTTTTTGCCATTTAACGTGTCCTTAATTCACAAACGGCATGCCGTAGGCCTTGAGCAAGGCCTTGGCTTCCGCATCTGTTTTTGCCGTTGTTACGATAACCACATCCATACCGCGTGTGGCCTCAACCTTATCGTAGTTAATTTCCGGGAACACCAGCTGTTCTTTAATGCCGAGCGCGTAATTGCCGCGTCCGTCAAAAGACTTACCCGACACGCCGCGAAAATCGCGGACACGTGGCAATGCAACGTGCACCAGGCGATCAAGAAACTCATACATCCGGTGGCGGCGCAAGGTTACTTTACAGCCCAGAGGCATTTTCTCACGCACTTTAAACGTTGCAATCGACAGGCGCGCCTTGGTGATAACTGGCTTTTGACCGCTAATCAGCGTTAATTCCTCAACAGCCGATTTAATAATCTTGTTGTCGTTTACCGCCTCACCAACACCCATGTTGATGACGATTTTTTCCAGGCGCGGCACTTCCAACGCGTTCTTATAGCCAAACTCTTTCATCAAATCATGACGAATTTTGGTCATATACAATTCTTGCAGGCGCGGCGTAAACGTCGCGGATGCAGCCGCCTCAGCAACGGCCACAACGCCTTGCGCTGCTTCCCGATTGCCGCCTTTTTTGGCTTTTGCTTCAGCTTTCTTTTCCATGATGCCCTCTATACCGCTTTGCCAGATTTTTTAGCAAAACGCACTTTCTTCTCGCCTTCAAAGCGATACCCGACGCGGGTTGCCTTGCCTGTATCGGGATCAGCAATCGCCACGTTGGAGATATGCAGCGCAGCCTCAACCGCTTCGATACCGCCAGCCCGTTGCATGCTAGGCTTTACATGTTTTTTAACAATGTTCACGCCCTGCACAACTACACGAGATGTCTCTGTAACAACGCGCAAAACCTTACCGGTCTTGCCCTTGTCTTTCCCGGCGAGGACAACAACGGTGTCGTCGCGTTTGATTTTGAATTTAACAGCCATGACTACAGCACCTCCGGCGCGAGCGAGACGATTTTCATAAAGTTCTTTGCCCGCAGTTCCCGCGTTACGGGGCCAAAAATACGTGTGCCAATCGGCTCACCCTGTTTGTTCACGAGAACGGCCGCGTTGCGGTCAAAGCGAATAACGGTGCCGTCGGCGCGGCGAACCGGCGCTTTAGTGCGCACAATCAATGCACGCTGCACTTCGCCTTTTTTCACTTTGCCGTGCGGTATTGCGTCTTTCACCGACACAACGATAATCTCGCCTACTTCGGCTGTACGCTTTTTCGAGCCGCCCAGCACTTTAATACACGCAACAGTCTTTGCGCCGCTGTTGTCGGCGACATCGAGGGTTGATTCCATCTGGATCATAGGTCGGCTCCCTTACGCTTTCGCGCTTTGGCCGCTGTCATTACCAGCGGTGACGGTTTCGAGGTACATCCAGCTTTTACGCTTAGAAATGGGGCGGTGTTCAATGATTTTGACCACAGAACCTTTCTGGACAGCATTATTTTCATCATGCGCCAGGTATTTCTTGGATTTTTTAATAACTTTTTTGTACACGGGGTGCAACACTTTGCGCTCCACGAGCACTGTTATGGTCTTTTGTGCAGCATCACTGACAACAGTACCTTGGAGAATACGACGGGGCATGGTTCTAAATCCTCCTAGGCCACTTGTTTCTTTTCGCCCAGAACGGACTGGATACGCGCGATTTGACGGCGAACCCAACGGCTGCGGCTGGTATCGGTTACCTGCTGCTGCGCTTTGCGGAAACGCAGGTTAAACTGCTCTCGCTTGAGTGTTACCAGCGAATCGGCCAGTTCATCAACTGTTTTAAGGCGCAACTCGGTTGCTTTACGTTCTTTCAGTTTCATCACAGCACCTATTCGCTTGCCAGACGGGCAATAAACTTGGTTTTAATCGGCAATTTTGCCGCCGCTAAAGCAAAAGCCTCACGCGCCAGAGTCTCTGTGACCCCGTCCACTTCAAAAAGAATACGGCCTGGGTAAATCCGTGCTGCCCAAAATTCCGGCGCCCCTTTACCCGAACCCATCCGCACCTCAGCCGGTTTACTTGAAATCGGCACATCCGGGAACAGACGAATCCATACTTTACCCGCGCGCTTGAGGTGACGGGTCAGGGCACGTCGTGCGGCTTCTATCTGGCGCGCAGTAATACGCTCTGGCTCCATGGCTTTGATACCATACTGGCCAAAGTTTAACCGGTCGCCGCTGGTCGCCATGCCATGAATACGGCCTTTGTGCGCTTTGCGGAATTTAGTGCGTTTCGGGGATAACATAATGACCGCCAGCCTTAATCGTTAAATTTGCTTTGCGGCGAATCTTTGCCAAAGATCTCGCCCTTATAAACCCAAACCTTGATACCGCACACACCATAGGTGGTGTAAGCGCGGCCTTCGGCGTAATCAATATCAGCCCGCAAGGTGTGCAAGGGCACACGTCCTTCACGGTACCATTCAACCCGGGCAATCTCGGCGCCGCCCAAACGGCCAGCACAGTTTACCCGAATACCCAATGCACCCAAACGCTGTGCAGACTGAACAGCCCGGCGCATCGCACGACGGAAAGCAATCCGGCGCTCCAGCTGCTGCGCAATGTTTTCAGCAATCAATTTTGCATCGATTTCCGGCTTGCGCACTTCCACAATGTTGAGGGTAACCTCATCACCGCCTGCCATTTTCGACAACTCTTTACGCAGCACATCAATATCAGCGCCCTTACGACCAATCACCAGACCTGGGCGTGCCGAATGAATCGTCACGCGCGGCTTTTTGGCCGGGCGCTCAATCACAATGCGGCTGATGCCAGCACTGGCCAGCTTCTTTTCCAAATAGCGGCGAATTTCCATGTCCGCCGTAAGCAGTGTGCCATAGTCACGACCAGCGTACCAGTTTGAGAGCCAAGGCTTATTGATACCAAGGCGCAGGCCAATCGGATTAACTTTCTGACCCATGACTTACTCCTTGTCCGCGGTTGACGCGTCTTCTTGTTCAGCTTCACGCACGATAATAGTCATCTGGCTGTAGTGTTTCAGCACCCGAGCGCCCTTACCGCGACCACGGCAATGAAAACGCTTCAGGGTGATGGATTTTCCAACCAAAACTTCATCTACGTATAAACGGTCAACATCTAAACCATTGTTGTTTTCCGCATTAGCAATCGCCGACATCAGCAGCTTGCGTGCTGGTTCTGCGTTACGTTTTTGTGTAAACGCCAAGGTGTTCAGCGCGGTGCCGACTGGTTGACGACGAATTAAGCCCGCAACGAGGTTAAGCTTCTGGACGCTGGTTTTGATGTTTGTCAGCGTTGCTGAGGTAGAATTTAAGGATTTTGCTTCAGCCATTGTTATCACTTCTTCGCTGTCTTGTCGCCGCCATGGCCTGTAAACGTGCGCGTCGGCGCAAATTCACCAAACTTATGACCGATCATGTTTTCGTTTACCGACACCGGCACGAACTTCTTACCATTGTACACACCAAACGTCAGACCCACGAACGGCGGAATAATCGTCGAACGACGTGACCACGTTTTGATAATGTCATTACGACCCGAGCCACGCACTTTATCCGCTTTTTTCAGCAGATAGGCGTCAACAAAAGGGCCTTTCCAGACGGCACGAGGCATAACTAAAACTCCTAGCGGCGACGACGGATAATAAGTGTATCCGTGCGTTTGTTGTGGCGTGTTTTCTTGCCCTTGGTGGAAATCCCCCAAGGCGTGACAGGGTGACGACCACCGGATGTGCGGCCTTCACCGCCCCCGTGTGGGTGATCAACCGGGTTCATGGCAACACCACGAACCGACGGACGACGACCAAGCCAACGATTGCGACCGGCTTTACCGAGCACAATGTTCTGGTTGTCCGGGTTGGAAACCGCACCAATGGTTGCCAAGCATTCTGCCTGAATCAGGCGAAGCTCACCTGAGCTCAGTTTAACCTGCGCGTAATGGCGATCACGACCGACGAGCTGTACAAAGGTGCCCGCCGAACGAGCCAGCTGTCCGCCCTTGCCGGGCTTTAGTTCCACATTGTGAATAACGGTTCCTATGGGAATGTTTTTCACCGGCATAGTGTTGCCTGGTTTAATGTCTGCTTTGACGCTGGAGATAACCTGATCGCCCGCCGCTAAACGTTGCGGCGCAATGATGTAAGCCTTATCGCCGTCTTTGTAGGTAATTAGCGCAATAAATGCCGAACGGTTGGGATCGTATTCCAAACGCTCTACTGTGCCAGCTACATCAAACTTGCGGCGCTTGAAATCAATCAAACGGTAGCGTTTTTTGTGACCGCCGCCGATATTCCAGTTGGTAACGCGGCCATAGTGGTTACGGCCACCTGTGCTGCGCAGACCAGCTGTAAGCGACTTTTCCGGCTTCCCGCTCCACAGCTCAGAGCGGTCAATAGTGACCAACTGGCGGGTGCTGGGGGTATACGGGTTATAGGAGCGTAAAGCCATGATTATACTCCTGCCGCGATGTCAAGCGACTGGCCAGCTGCCAGAGTGACAATCGCTTTCTTTACATCAGAGCGCTGCCCTAATGTCTGTTTAAAACGCTTTTTCTTACCCGGCAAAATAGAGGTGCGAACACCTTCCACTTTAACGTTAAAGATTTTTTCTACGGCTTGCTTAATAGCAGGCTTAGTTGCATCGATGCGAACCTTGAATGTGTACTGGTTGTACTGCGATCCAAGCGTTGCTTTTTCAGTAATAACCGGCGCCAATATGACATCAAACTTGCTGACATCATTCACATGGTTACGGCTGCAGAAGGCGCGATATTTAAAGCTCATGACGCCAGCCTTTCGTTCAATTGTTCGGCCACTTCGCGTGTTAACACGAGGCGGTCACGGCGTAAAATGCTGTACACATTCGCGCCAGCTGATGCCAAGACATCAATGCCCTTAACGTTAGTGACACTGCGAATGAACGGGTGCTCCAGCGTGCCGCTGATAATCAGGGCGTTACCGAGCTGCAGCCTTTTCAACACCGCCGTTGCCTCTTTGGTTTTACCAAAATCAGGCAAAGAATCTATCACGAGGAGCTGACCTTCTTTGCTCTTGCTGGACAACGCCATACGCAGACCAAGCGAGCGAATTTTTTTGTTCAGGCTATAACCATGGTCACGGACAACTGGTCCAAAAATCCGGGCTCCGCCGCGCATTTGGGGAGAACGGAGACTGCCCTGACGTGAACGACCACCACCTTTTTGCTTAAAAGGCTTCTTGGTTGTGCCGCTGATTTGCGAAATGCCCTTAGTGGCGTGGGTTCCAGCACGCGCTTTATCACGCTGCCACTGCACCACACGCGCCAGAATATCGGTGCGAATTTCTTCAATACCAAAAACGCTGGCGTCTACATCCAATTTACCGACGGCTTTACCGCTGCTGTCATGCACTTCAAGCTGCATCACCGCCTCCTACTACGTCTGCTGGTTGCTGCGCCTCAGCCCCAGGAACACTAAAAGAACCTGGCGTGGGCAAAGCAACTTTCTGCTTTTTCTTTACTGAATCTTTAATAAACACAATGCTGTTCTCACAGCCAGGCACGTTGCCATGCACAAAAACAAGACCACGCTCTACATCTGTTGCGACAACAACTAGATTCTGGGCAGTAACCTGCACCTGCCCCATATGGCCAGCCATTTTCTTACCCTTGAAAACCTTACCCGGATCCTGACGACCACCCGTCGAGCCATGCGAACGGTGACTGACCGAGACCCCGTGGGTTGCGCGAAGTCCGCCGAAGTTGTGACGCTTCATCGCGCCGGCAAAGCCGCGACCAATAGTGATGCCAGCAACATCAATAAACTGCCCGACAACAAAATGATCCGCCTTAATGATTGAACCAACTTCCGGTGCGTCTTTAACTTCAACACGAAATTCTTTAAGATGCTGCTTAGGCTCAACACCCTGCTTAGCAAAATAACCTTTTGCCGCCTTGTTAACGCGGCTCGCCTTTACAGCGCCTAAACCGAGCTGAACGCCAATATCTGTACGATTTGGTACAGTACGCGTTGCTACCACCTGACAGCCTTCAAGACTTAAAACAGTTACCGGCACGCGCGAACCATCAGCCTGGAAACGCTGTGTCATACCCAATTTACGGGCAATAGAACCTACTCGTGTCATGCTGCAGCCGCCAATTTAATTTCAACGTCCACACCCGATGCCAGATCGAGCTTCATCAGCGCATCGACTGTTTGCGGGGTTGGCTCAATAATTTCAATTAAACGCTTGTGCGTGCGAATCTCAAATTGCTCGCGCGATTTTTTATCAACGTGCGGCGAACGGTTAACCGTGAACCGTTCAATACGCATCGGCAAAGGGATAGGCCCCCGCAAACGCGCGCCTGTTCTGATGGCCGTTGAAACAATCTCTTTAGTAGACTGATCCAAGACGCGATGGTCGTAAGCCCGCAAACGAATGCGGATATTCTGATTTTCCATGACGCAACAATCGTTTTCATAGTTACAGCATGAGGGGACTAATATCCTCTACTCACACCCGTTGCGCACTCGTACCTTAAGATTGAGAGGAGCAGTATTAGCAAGCTAACTTGCCCCTATCAACAGTTATTTTCATCTGCAGCTCTTTGGCCACTTATTTACTTCAGAATTGTAGCAACCACGCCGGCGCCAACTGTACGGCCACCTTCGCGAATGGCGAATCGTAAACCTTCGTCCATGGCAATCGGGGCGATCAGTTCAACAACCAGGGCGACGTTATCGCCAGGCATGACCATTTCTTTACCTTCTGGCAACTCTACTGCACCGGTAATATCAGTTGTACGGAAGTAGAACTGTGGGCGGTAGTTACTGAAGAAAGGAGTGTGACGACCACCTTCCTCTTTGGTCAAAATGTACACTTCGCACTTGAACTTAGTGTGCGGGTTAATGGAGCCTGGCGCCGCCAAAACTTGACCACGCTCAACGTCTTCGCGCTTAGTACCGCGCAAGAGAGCACCGATGTTATCCCCGGCCTCACCCTGATCGAGCAATTTACGGAACATTTCAACGCCAGTTACGGTTGTCTTTACCGTCGGCTTAATACCGATGATTTCAACTTCTTCACCAACCTTAACAATGCCACGCTCAACACGACCCGTGACAACAGTCCCACGACCAGAGATCGAGAACACGTCTTCAACAGGCATCAAGAAAGGCTTGTCTTTTTCACGCTTAGGCTGCGGGATAAAGTCATCAACAGCCTTCATCAACTCAAGCACGGCATTCTTGCCGATCTCATCTTGCTTGCCTTCGAGGGCGCATAGTGCGGAGCCCTTGATGATAGGTGTTGTATCGCCTGGGAATTTATACTGATTCAGCAAATCGCGGATTTCCATCTCGACGAGCTCAATCAAGTCTTTATCGTCAACCATGTCCACTTTATTCATGAACACAACGAGCGATGGCACACCCACCTGACGCGCCAGCAAAATGTGCTCGCGGGTTTGTGGCATCGGGCCATCGGCAGCAGAAACCACCAGAATCGCTCCGTCCATCTGCGCAGCACCGGTAATCATGTTTTTCACATAATCGGCGTGCCCAGGGCAATCCACGTGTGCGTAGTGACGATTTGCCGTCTCATACTCAACGTGACTGGTTGAAATAGTGATGCCGCGCGCCTTTTCTTCGGGCGCCTTATCAATCTGATCATAGTTCATCGCAACAGCGCCGCCAGCTTCAGCAAGCACTTTGGTTATTGCCGCCGTCAAACTGGTTTTACCATGATCGACGTGACCAATGGTACCAATGTTACAATGCGGTTTATCGCGTTTAAATTTCTCTTTGGACACAGCCAACTCCTTATAATCTTAAGCCGATTTTGCCAGTAATTGCTCAGCAACGTGATTTGGCACCGGTTCATAATGGTCAAAAACCATTGTGTACTGGGCGCGCCCCTGACTCATCGAGCGCAGAGTATTAACATAGCCAAACATGTTTGACAAGGGAACAGTTGCGGTAACAACACGGGCATTTCCTCGGCTGTCCATTCCTGTCACTTGTCCGCGACGACTGTTTAAGTCACCGATTACGTCCCCCATGTAATCTTCGGGGGTAACAACTTCAACTTTCATGACCGGCTCTAGCAAAATAGCGCCAGCTTTACGAATACCCTCACGGAACGCTGCTCGCGCAGCGATTTCGAACGCCAACGTCGAAGAATCAACATCATGGTACGCGCCATCAGTCAGTTCAATTTTAAAGTCAACAACCGGGAATCCGGCAATAACACCGCCAGGAATCGAGGCCGCAATACCCTTTTCCACCCCAGGAATGTATTCTTTAGGGATGGAACCACCGATGATTTTGTTAACAAATTCATACCCGCCACTGCGTTCCAGCGGGGTAAATGTCATTTTAACACGAGCAAACTGACCCGAACCACCCGACTGTTTCTTGTGGGTGTAGTCAATATCGGCCGTCTTAGTAATGGTTTCGCGGTAGGCCACCTGCGGCGCGCCCACGTTTGCATCCACCTTGAATTCGCGCTTCATACGATCGACAATGATCTCAAGGTGCAGCTCGCCCATACCCTTAATCAAGGTTTGACCGGTTTCATGGTTTACGGCAACGCGGAACGATGGGTCTTCCGATGCCAAGCGATGCAACGCATTCGACATTTTTTCCTGATCGGCCTTTGTTTTTGGCTCGACTGCAACCTCGATAACTGGTTCAGGGAAAATCATCCGCTCTAGAATAATCGGGAACTTAGGATCACAGAGCGTGTCACCTGTCGTGCTGTTCTTTAACCCGGCCAATGCAACGATGTCACCAGCAAAAGCCTCCTTAACATCTTCGCGGTTGTTGGCGTGCATAGTAAGAATACGACCAACGCGTTCACGGTCTTCTTTAACAGTGTTCTGTGCATAGGAACCCGCTTCAAGTTTACCTGAATAAATACGAATAAATGTCAATGAACCGACAAACGGATCGGACATGATTTTAAAGGCAAGCGCACTGAACGGCGCATCGTCTGATGCCGCACGAGAATCTGGCTCTTCTCCTGCGCCAGGCTTTAAGCCCGCAACAGCGCCGATATCAATTGGGGAAGGTAAGTAGTTAACTACAGCGTCCAGCATCGGCTGAACACCCTTATTTTTAAAAGCACTGCCGCATAAAATAGGCACGAACTTGCTGGCGATTGTTCCCTTACGGATACAGGCCTGCAATGTCTCGTATGACGGCATTTCGCCATTCAAATACTTATCTAGAGCAGTGTCGTCCATCTCAACAGCCATTTCAACCAGCTGTGCATGGTAGTCTTCTGCCTGTGCTAGCATGTCTGCCGGTATGTCTTCCTCAACGAATTTTGCGCCGAGAGTCTCTTCTAACCAGCGGTACGCGCGCATTTTCACTACATCAATGAGACCGACGAAATCCGCCTCAACACCAATCGGAATCTGCACAACCATTGGCTTTGCGCCCAAACGATCTTTAATCATCTGCACACAGCGCCAGAAATCCGCGCCTGTGCGATCCATTTTATTCACAAAACAAATCCGCGGCACGTTGTATTTATCAGCCTGGCGCCAGACCGTTTCCGACTGCGGCTCAACCCCAGCAACAGAGTCAAACACCGTTACGGCGCCATCGAGCACACGCAGCGAACGCTCAACTTCAATGGTAAAGTCAACGTGACCAGGCGTATCGATAATGTTAATGCGGTGATCACCCCAGAAACAGGTGGTCGCAGCGGAAGTAATGGTAATCCCGCGCTCTTGCTCCTGCTCCATCCAGTCCATCGTCGCCGTGCCTTCGTGCACTTCGCCAATTTTGTAGGATTTGCCGGTGTAGTAGAGAATCCGCTCTGTTGTTGTGGTTTTACCCGCATCAATGTGTGCCATGATGCCGATATTGCGGTATTTCTCGAGGGGGTGAGTACGGGGCATAGGGTCTCTATATCTTACCAGCGGAAATGCGCAAAGGCTTTGTTGGCTTCCGCCATTTTGTGGGTGTCTTCACGCTTTTTAACAGCCGAACCGCGGTTATTGGAGGCATCCAAAAACTCAGCCACTAAACGCTCAGCCATTGTTTTCTCAGAACGAGCGCGCGCGGCGTTAATAATCCAGCGGGTCGCGAGCGCGGTTGCACGCTCAGAACGCACTTCCATCGGAACCTGATACGTCGCACCGCCAACACGGCGTGAACGCACTTCCAGCCAAGGCTGTACGTTTTTAATCGCTTCTTCAAAAACTTCAGCGGCAGCGCGCTTGGTCTTTTTTTCCAATTCTTCCAAAGCGCCGTAGACGATTTTTTCGGCAACATACTTTTTGCCATCATACATGATGCAATTCATAAAGCGGGTAATCGTGACGTTTCCAAACTTTGGATCTGGCAGAACTTGGCGCTTTTCAGCGGCGCGACGACGTGACATATACTATACCTTTATTTCGGACGTTTCGCGCCGTATTTCGAGCGCTGTTGCTTACGATCTTTAACACCCTGTGTATCGAGCGCACCGCGCACGATGTGGTAACGAACCCCTGGCAAATCCTTTACCCGTCCGCCGCGCATCAAAATCACCGAGTGCTCTTGCAGATTGTGGCCTTCGCCGGGAATGTAGCTGATAACTTCAAAGCCATTGGTAAGACGCACCCGCGCTACTTTACGCAGCGCCGAGTTTGGCTTTTTCGGGGTGGTAGTGTACACGCGCGTGCAAACACCGCGTTTTTGCGGGCACTGTTCCAGCGCCGGCACCTTGTTCCGCTTGCCGATAGGCTGACGCGGTTTACGAATAAGTTGACTGATTGTGGGCATGATTCCGCTCTATAAGAGGTGTGTGTGTAGCGGGTCACAACACCACCGTCAAGCGAAAGATAACGAATTTTTAACCTTTGGCAGAGGCGCGCGGAAAACCTGCGCCCATTCCAAGTGATTACGCGCACCAACACCCCGCACTGGCAAGCCAGGCAGGGGGTTGGCGTGTGGCAAAAGGGTCGCTTTCACCACGGCATTGATGCAAAACAGGCACGGTGTTTACAACCGGCTTGGTAGTCTTGGCTTTGTGGGTGCCGCTAGGGATCGAGGTGCGGTAGGTGCCTGACTTGCTGTCTCTGGTAAACCCCCAACGCGCTATCGTTCGAGCCCCATGCCGATGTTCACGCCCTCACTGCGTTGCCGCAATGCGAACAAACAAACACCGCGCACGTCTCGTGATGGGCTGGGAAGCCAAACCCGCACAATCCGTCGCAGACGCCCCACAAAACCGGTAAAGGTTAGGGATGGTTGCCGCAGCGCCACGTTTCAGGCAGCACCGCGTCACCGCGCCTATTCTACTGATGACCTGCCCGGGCAAGTCGCTGATATATCATTCTTAAACGTACCATACTTTTTGGAGGATTCCAAGAGGGGGAGCAAAGAAAGGTGTTGACTGTTGTTTTTGAGCAACATTTGTAGCACTGCCTATTGTGCCTAATTTACCCATGCATTTTGCATGAGATCCAACAAAACTCTTTAAATTCGGTAAAGTCACTCAAAGCATCATACAATTCACGAAGATTGAAATCTGTGTGCTGCCTTTTCTCGTTGTCATTCTTTCCAGTGTTTGTCTTCCACACTAAGTATCCACTCTCCCCTACCACCAAAGAATCATGAATGATTTTATCACGCATAGGTTTGATTTTTTCTAGGTGCGCAATGCAAGCTGCAAGCCAGTTTTTATCAATTTTTTCTTGCCAGATTATACCCGAGTTGTTGTCAGGCTTTAGCCACTTTATCCAATTGCCAAGCGTTAGTCCCGATCCGCCGTTAGCATCGCGTACATGACCTACTGCCTTTTGCCAATCTATGCCGCACTTAGACTCTAAGCACCACATCAGCAGCCTATCTATCTGCCCACAAAGCAGCACATAACGTCCAACGAGTGACTCTATTGCGTCCGGATAAAAGTCCGGACAAAGAACCGACTCTCTGGATTGCGTCATACCAAAGCCATTACTACGCCGCCGCGTTATCCTGCGCTGCCTGCTTCGCTGCCAAGGCTTCCCTGTCCCGCTCTGCCGCCAATTTGCGCAACCGTGCCACCACCGCGCCGGTGCCGGCGGGGATGAGACGACCAACAATGACGTTTTCTTTCAGACCGTTCAGGGTATCAATTTTGCCTTGAGTGGATGCTTCGGTCAGCACGCGCGTTGTCTCTTGGAACGAGGCCGCCGAGATGAACGAACGGGTCTGCAAGGAGGCTTTGGTAATCCCCTGCAATACCGGCTCACCGCGTGCGGGACGCAGGTTTTTCACGAGCAGCTGTTCATTTTCCGTGTTGAATTCCTCACGGTCAATATGCTCACCAACTAGCATCGTTGAATCGCCGCTATCCATGATTTCCACTTTTTGCAGCATCTGGCGGGCGATAACCTCGATGTGTTTATCGTTAATCTTAACCCCTTGCAGGCGATACACTTCCTGAATCTCGTTGATGAGATAGTTAGCCAAAGCCTCTACCCCCATCACGCGCAAGATATCATGCGGCACAGGGTTACCGTCCATGAGCAAATCGCCCTTCTGGACATAATCCCCCTCGTGCACACTGATGTGCTTGCCTTTCGGAATCAGGTATTCTTTTGCTTCCATTGTCTCATCATCAGGAACAATGACGATACGGCGCTTTGTTTTGTAATCTTTACCAAACTCAACGCGTCCTGGAATCTCGCTGATAATGGCGAAATCCTTAGGCTTGCGCGCTTCGAACAATTCCGCAACACGAGGCAGACCGCCGGTAATGTCACGCGTTTTGGTGGATTCACGCGGAATACGTGCGAGCACATCCCCCGCTTTGACTTTCGCGCCGTTCTCAACGCTCAAAATCGCATCGACAGACATAAAGTAACGAGCTTCGAGACCATTTTCCAGCGTCAGCACTTCGTCTTTGCTATCGCGCAAAACGATACGTGGGCGCAGATCGCTGCCTTTTGGCTGCTGTTTCCAATCAACCACAACGCGGTTTGACATGCCAGTGGCCTCGTCAATCACTTCCCGCATCGAGACGCCATCAACGATATCAACGTAATGCACCGTTCCGGATTTCTCGGTGATAATTGGCAGGGTATAGGGATCCCACTCAGCAAGACGCTTACCTTTTTTAGTTGTCGCGCCATCATCAACTAAGAGTTTCGCACCGTACGGCACTTTGATACGTGCTTTTTCCCGGTTGTCTGCATCCCGCAGCACAATTTCCGTGTTCCGCGCCATAACAATCAGCACACCGTCGCTGTTTTTCACAACGTTGCGGTTGTTAATCGAGACAGAGGCGTCATGGGTTGCTTCGGCAAAGGACTGCTCTGCCCCCCGCTGCGCGGCGCCGCCGATGTGGAAGGTACGCATGGTCAGCTGGGTTCCCGGCTCACCAATGGACTGCGCGGCGATAACGCCCACGGCCTCACCCTGGTTGACCGGTGTTCCGCGTGCAAGATCACGGCCATAGCACTTAGCGCATACACCAATTTTCGTAGCGCAGGTGAGCACGCTGCGAATCCGTACAGTATCGACGCCTGATTTCTCAATCCGCTCAACGGTCGCTTCATCCAGCAAAGTGCCCGTTGTCGCCAATACCTTCCCGCTTTTTGGATCCAGAATGTCCTCTAGGGTTGTCCGGCCAAGAATACGCTCAGACAGCGGCGCAATCACTTCCCCACCGTCAATCACAGCGCGGACGGTGATGCCTTCGGTTGTGCCGCAATCGTCTTCGATGATGATGCAATCTTGCGCCACATCAACCAGACGACGGGTGAGGTATCCGGAGTTCGCGGTTTTCAGCGCCGTATCGGCCAGACCTTTCCGCGCGCCGTGTGTTGAGTTAAAGTACTCAAGAACGGTCAAGCCTTCTTTAAAGTTCGAGATAATGGGCGTCTCAATAATCTCACCCGATGGTTTCGCCATCAGCCCGCGCATACCCGCAAGCTGTTTAATCTGCGCCACGGAACCCCGCGCGCCTGAGTGCGCCATCATGTAAATCGAGTTGACCTCGTTGTTTTTCACGAGCGGCTTGGAGATTTCTTTAATCATCTCCTCGGCCACCCGATCCGAACACTGCGACCAAACGTCGACCACCTTGTTGTACTTTTCCCCTTGGGTAATCAGACCATCAAGATATTGCTGTTCGAATTCTTTTACCTTGCCTTGCGCCTCGTTAATCAGTGGCACTTTAGCAGCTGGGATGACCATGTCATCTTTACCAAACGAAATACCCGCTTTACAGGCGTGGCTGAAACCAAGACTCATCAGCTTATCAGCAAACAAAACCGAGGCTTTCTGACCGCAATGGCGATAGACGGTATCAATAACGGCTGAGACTTCTTTCTTGGTGAGCAAACGGTTCACCAGGCTGAAATCAATCTTCGGTGTTTTTGGCAGCAAGCGCGAAATCAGCAGACGACCCGGCGTTGTTTCAACGCGTTGCACCAGCGGTTTACCACCTTCATCCGCCGTGTGGTAGCGCGCCGTAATCTTACTGTGCAGGCTGACGGTGCCGTTGGCCAGCGCGTGTTCAATCTCGCCATCATCGGCAAAGGACATGCCCTCGCCCGGCTGGCCATCTTTTTGCAGCGTGAGGTAATAGACCCCGAGCACGATATCCTGCGACGGCACGATAATCGGCTTGCCGTTGGCTGGCGACAACACGTTGTTAGACGACATCATCAGGGCGCGCGCCTCCAGCTGCGCTTCTAATGACAGCGGTACGTGGACAGCCATTTGATCGCCGTCAAAGTCGGCGTTAAAGGCGGTACAGACCAGCGGGTGGAGTTGAATTGCTTTGCCTTCAATCAAGACCGGCTCAAACGCTTGAATGCCGAGGCGGTGCAGGGTTGGAGCGCGGTTCAGCAGAACGGGGTGCTCGCGGATAACCTCTTCCAAGATATCCCACACTTCCGGACGCTCTTTTTCCACCATGCGTTTGGCTTGTTTGATGGTGGTGCTGAGACCATACAGTTCTAATTTGGAGTAAATAAACGGCTTGAATAATTCCAGCGCCATTTTCTTCGGCAAGCCGCACTGGTGCAGTTTCAATTCAGGCCCGACGACAATCACCGAACGGCCAGAGTAATCCACCCGTTTACCGAGCAAGTTTTGACGGAAACGACCCTGTTTCCCCTTCAGCATATCCGCCAAAGATTTCAGCGGGCGCTTATTTGCCGCTGTAATCGGGCGTGAACGGCGCGAGTTATCAAACAGCGCATCCACCGATTCTTGCAGCATCCGCTTTTCGTTACGCACGATAATATCCGGCGCACGCAGCTCAATCAGGCGCTTCAGGCGGTTGTTGCGGTTAATCACCCGGCGGTATAAATCGTTCAAATCCGAGGTTGCAAAGCGGCCACCATCGAGCGGAACCAGCGGGCGGAGTTCCGGCGGAATCACCGGCAACACTTCCAAAACCATCCATTCCGGGCGCGTGCCTGAGAGAATCAAGGATTCTACCAGTTTCAGCTTTTTCACCAGCTTTTTACGTTTCATGTCGCTGCTGGTTTCGCGCAGGTCTTCACGGATGCGCTCGGCTTCTGCTGGCAAATCAATCGCCGCGAGGATGTGCTTAATCGCTTCCGCGCCGATGGCGGCGGTGAAGGAATCTTCGCCGTATTCGTCTTGCGCGCGGAGGAATTCTTCTTCCGACAAAAGGTCATACTGGGACAAAGGCGTTAAACCCGGCTCCAGCACTACGTAGTTCTCGAAATACAGAATCTTTTCGAGCTGTTTCATGGTGAAATCCAGCATCAAGCCAATACGCGACGGTAAGGATTTCAAGAACCAGATGTGCGCAACGGGCGCGGCCAGCTCAATATGCCCCATGCGTTCGCGGCGCACTTTGGTCAATGTGACTTCAACGCCACACTTCTCGCAGATAATCCCTTTGTATTTCATGCGCTTGTATTTGCCGCACAAGCATTCGTAATCTTTGATAGGGCCAAAGATGCGGGCGCAGAACAGGCCATCACGCTCCGGTTTAAACGTCCGGTAGTTAATGGTTTCCGGCTTTTTCACCTCGCCAAATGACCATGAGCGGATTTTCTCCGGGCTGGCGAGCGCAATTTTGATGTGATCAAAGGTTTGCACGCTGGCTGGTTTATTGAAGAGATTGATAATGTCGCTCATGGTCTTGACCTACTTTGCTCGATTTTCGTGGTGTTAACAGAGACGCAGACGCTTACGCTGCCGACGGCAAGAGCTTTGGCTGGTAGCCATCGCTATCATCATCGGTTGCGGCAATTTCCGTTTGCTGCAGCTCAATATTAAGCCCCAGCGAGCGGATTTCTTTGACCAGCACGTTGAACGATTCGGGAATACCCGCCTCGAAGTTATCATCACCGCGGACGATTGCTTCATAGACTTTGGTACGACCCGACACGTCATCGGATTTGATGGTGAGCATTTCTTGCAGGGTATAGGCCGCGCCATATGCCTGCAATGCCCACACTTCCATCTCCCCGAAACGCTGCCCGCCGAACTGCGCCTTACCGCCCAGCGGCTGCTGGGTGACAAGGCTGTACGGCCCGATAGAGCGCGCGTGGATTTTGTCGTCCACAAGGTGATGCAGTTTAAGCATGTAGATAAAGCCCACCGTGACATCACGGGCAAAGAATTCACCCGTCCGGCCATCAATCAGCTGTACCTGTCCCGACGCATCGCGGTTCGCCATTTGCAGGTGTTCCACAATGTCAGCCTCGCGTGCGCCATCAAATACCGGTGTTGCAATGGGCACGCCCTTATGCAGGTTGGTTGCGAGTTCAAAGAACTGTTCATCCGACAAAGGCTTGACGTAATCAGCAACGTGCTTCGCGCCGTAAGCGGAAACAAGCAGCTTCTCGATTTCTGCCCGCTGGTTTTTGCTGTGCGCGGTCTGCGCGGCAGCGATTTGCTGTCCGAGTCCGTTACACGCCCAACCTAAGTGGGTTTCTAAGATCTGCCCCACGTTCATCCGTGACGGCACCCCAAGGGGATTCAGCACGATGTCAACATGCGTGCCATCGGGAAGATACGGCATGTCTTCAATCGGCGTAATCCGCGAGATAACCCCTTTGTTGCCATGGCGTCCGGCCATTTTATCACCGGGTTGAAGCTTACGCTTCACGGCAATAAACACCTTTACCATTTTCATCACGCCGGGAAGCAAATCATCACCGCGCTGCAGCTTTTCCACCTTGTCTTCAAAACGGGCATTAACCCGTTTGATGCTGGCTTCAAATTGCCCGCGCGTGGTTTCCAGCTGGTCCATGAGGGTTGCATCCTCAATCACCAGTTGTTCCCATTGACGATGCGTCAAAGTGGAGAGCAAGTCTTCCGTGATTTTTGCACCGGCTTTGGCTTTAACCACTGCTTTGGCAATGTTTTGCCCCAGCAGTTTTTCGCGCAGGCGTTCATGGTAGGAACGCTCCAAAATGCCGCGCTCTGCATCACGGTCTTTGGCTAAGGCCTCGATTTCTGCTTGCTCGATAGCAAGAGCACGCTCGTCTTTATCGACGCCGCTGCGGTTAAACACCCGCACTTCGACCACCGTACCAGAAACACCAGCAGGTAAGCGCAGCGATGTATCACGCACATCAGCAGCTTTCTCACCGAAAATCGCGCGGAGTAGTTTTTCCTCTGCCGTCATCGGCGACTCACCCTTCGGCGTCACTTTACCGGCCAGAATATCGCCCGGCTTCACTTCAGCGCCAACATAAACAATGCCTGCTTCATCGAGGCTTTTCAGTGCCTCTTCGCCGACATTGGGAATATCACGTGTTATTTCTTCGGGCCCAAGCTTGGTGTCTCTTGCCATCACTTCGAATTCTTCGATGTGAATCGAGGTAAACACGTCATCGCGAACGATACGCTCAGAAATCAGAATCGAATCTTCAAAGTTGTACCCGTTCCACGGCATAAACGCGACCAGCACGTTCCGCCCCAGCGCCAATTCACCCAAATCCGTGGATGGGCCATCGGCTACGATGTCGCCCTTTTCCACGATATCGCCCACTTTAACCAGCGGACGCTGGTTAATGCAGGTGCTCTGGTTCGAACGCTGGAATTTGCGCAAGTTGTAGATATCAACACCGGGGCCAGAGGTCTCGCCTTCGGTTTCATTAACCTTAACAACGATACGCTTCGCATCCACCTGGTCAATCACACCCGAACGGCGCGCAACCACAACCGCGCCGGAATCCCGAGCCACAGTTGCTTCCATACCCGTACCCACCAGCGGCGCTTCAGCGCGCACAAGCGGCACAGCCTGACGTTGCATGTTCGAGCCCATCAAGGCGCGGTTCGCATCATCGTTTTCAAGGAACGGAATCAGAGACGCAGCAACCGACACCAATTGCTTCGGTGATACGTCGATGAAGTCCACTTCTTCTGGCCGCGCCATGACGAAATCACCGGCTTTACGGCAGTTAATCAGGTCATCAGTCAGCTTGCCCTTAGCGTCCAGCGCTGCGTTTGCCTGCGCAATCGCATAGCGGCTTTCTTCCATGGCCGAGAGGTAGATAACTTCGGATGTCACCTTGCCGTCCACCACTTTGCGGTACGGCGATTCAATAAAACCGTAGCGGTTGACGCGTGCATATGTTGCCAGCGAGTTAATCAGACCGATGTTGGGGCCTTCCGGCGTTTCAATCGGGCAGATACGGCCATAATGGGTTGGATGCACGTCGCGCACTTCAAAGCCAGCACGTTCACGGGTCAAACCACCAGGCCCCAAGGCTGAGAGGCGACGTTTATGGGTGATTTCCGACAAGGGGTTTGTCTGATCCATAAACTGCGACAATTGCGAGGAGCCGAAGAATTCCTTCACCGATGCCGCAACCGGCTTCGCGTTCACCAAGTCATGCGGCATGACGGTATCGATATCGACACTGCTCATCCGCTCTTTAATGGCGCGTTCCATGCGCAGCAAACCAATACGGTATTGGTTTTCAAGTAGTTCACCCACCGAACGCACCCGGCGGTTGCCAAGGTTATCGATGTCGTCCACTTCGCCGCGACCATCTTTCAGGTCAACGAGGTATTTCACAATCGCCAGCACATCAGCTTTGCGCAGCGTGCGGTGCGTATCCGGCGCATCAAGGTTGAGGCGCGCGTTCAATTTCACCCGGCCAACGCTGCTGAGATCATAGCGCTCAGAATCAAAGAACAGGCTATTAAATAGCGCGTCCGCCGCTTCCAAAGTGGGCGGCTCACCGGGGCGCATAACGCGGTAAATATCAATCAGCGCCTCATCACGGCTGAAGTTTTTATCCGCCGCGAGTGTGTTGCGGATGTGCGCCGACACGGTCATGTGATCGATATCGAGCACGGGAATCGCTTTCAGAGATTTATTTTCCAGCAGCTGCTCAAGCAATGCTTGGGTAATCTCGTCCCCGGCTTCGCAAATAACTTCGCCGGTTTCTTCGTTAATGAAATCCTTGGCAATATAACGCCCCAGGAGATCATCTTCGGCAACGAGATAGTTCTCTAAACCATCTTCCGCCCATTTCTTGGCTTGCCGCGCCGTTACTTTCGTACCTGCATCGGCCAGTGTTTTGCCCGATTTTGCATCCACCAGCGGGTTGGTCAGCTTAATGCCGCGCATCCGCTCCGCGTAATACTTAGCTTTCCAGCCGCCTTTCGCTTTTTCAAAAAGGCCTGTGTTATAGAAAACATTGAGAATTTCTTCCTTGCTCATCCCATGGATAGAACCAAGGTTCATCTTCTTTTTGGCTTTTTCGGTTTTTTCACGAACCTTTTCCGTCTCAGCGGAATCGAGGCACATCAACAGCGTTGTTACCGGCAGTTTACGGCGACGATCGATACGCGCATAAACCATGTCTTTAGCATCAAACTCAAAGTCCAGCCAGCTGCCACGATACGGGATGATTCTGGAGTTATACAGAAACTTGCCCGATGCGTGGGTTTTGCCCTGATCGTGATCAAAGAACACGCCCGGTGAGCGGTGCATCTGCGAAACAATCACGCGCTCGGTTCCGTTCACCACAAAAGTGCCGTTTTCAGTCATGAGCGGTATATCGCCCATGTACACTTCCTGCTCTTTAATGTCGCGAATAGACTTCAGACCGGATTCTTCCTCAATGTCCCACACTACAAGGCGCAAGGTGACTTTCAACGGCGCGGCGAAGGTAATCCCGCGCTGGCCGCATTCCTCAACGTCGTACTTCGGTGCTTCGAATTCGTACTTAACGAATTCCAGATGCGATTTACCGGCAAAATCCTCAATCGGGAACACCGATTTAAACACTTCTTGCAAGCCAGAATTATCCCGCTTTTCGGCCGGAATATGGATTTGCAGAAACTGGTCATAGCTCTGTTTTTGCACCTCAATGAGGTTGGGCATTTGCGCCACTTCAGGAATATGACCAAAAGTTTTGCGCATCCGCTTGCGGCCAGTAAACGACAGCGCGTGCGCGCGGGTATCAGTGGCGGCCAGAGCTTTTTGGGCTTTCATAACAAATCCTCATCAAGAGCGAAAACAGGTGACGCAGAAAAACAGGCTAAAACCATACGGCCAGCCGAAACAGACAGAATATCTCTGGTAATAAGTAGGAGCTGCGCCATCATCCGAATAAAGCAAGTGTGCAATAATAGAGCCGCGTGCGCGATTGTCAACATGAATACCGCGCACCGCTTAGAAGGGAAATACCCCATAAGCAGCAAGAGGGGCGAGTTTACACCCGCCCCTGTCACTGTGTAATCCAGCGGATTACTTCAACTCTACTTTACCACCAGCTGCTTCAATCTTTTTCTTGATGTCTTCAGCTTCGGCTTTGGTTGCGCCTTCTTTCAATGGCTTCGGTGCGCCTTCAACCAGGTCTTTGGCCTCTTTCAGACCCAAGTTGGTGAGTGCGCGCACTTCTTTAATCACGTTGATTTTGTTGGCGCCGCCGTCCGTCAGGATAACGTCGAATTCGGTTTTCTCAGCTGCGGGTGCTGCGCCTGCGCCGCCACCAGCTGCTGCAACAGCAACCGGTGCTGCAGCCGAAACGCCCCACTTGTCTTCGAGAAGCTTTGCGAGTTCCGCAGCTTCCAGCACGGTCAGACCGGACAGGTCATCAACGAGTTTTTGTAAATCAGCCATAATAGCTCCTGTTAAAGTTAAAGTTTAGGTTGAAGATGAGAACGGTTATTGACCCTTGGTCGCGTAAGCATTGATCACCCGCGCCAATTGGGCAGGCGGCGCCGCAATCACCCGCGCCACTTTCGACGCCGGAGCCTGAAGCAGACCAATGATTTTACCACGCAACTCGTCAAGCGACGGCAAGGTTGCCAGCGCTTGAACGTCCTTGGCGGAGAGGGCTTTACCGTTCAAATTGCCGCCGAGAATTTCGAATTTCTTATTGTCGTTTGCAAAGCCCGCTGCTGCCTTTGCGGCTGCAATCGGGTCTTTCGACGCTGCGATGGTCGTAACGCCCTTAAACAAAGGGGTTAGGCCTTCAAACTGTGTATCTTTCAGCGCAAGACGCGTCAGGGTGTTTTTGGTGATTTTAAAGCTGGCACCAGCCGCACGCATCTTAGCGCGGAGAGCGTTAACTTCGGCAACGGTGAGGCCGTTTTGACGGGCAACAACCACGAGGCTGCTGGTTTTAAACACCGCGTTTAATTCGGCAACGAGTATCGGCTTTTCTGCTTTTTCCATGTGCTTCTTCCTTGCTTGCGTCAAAGGAGAGAAAGACACAGGCGCGGGATGACCGCGTTTTCCGTATCTTTGTCTCGGCGGGATTTATGAGCACGCTCAACCCGCTGTCTTTGACAAGAAATGT
>JAJTHO010000147.1 GCA_021297975.1 Alphaproteobacteria bacterium | reverse complement strand
TTTTTTTTCAGCTTATACGCCCGCGCGCCTACTAGAAAAACCATCGCGCCGTGGGTTTCGATTTTCTCAACCGCCGCAGGATTTGGGTAGCTGGCAGATTGGCTTAAAAACTCAATAATGCGGTCTTGGTTTGCGGGTGCGGTGCTCATGGTTCATCCTTATCAAAACGCTGCTTAGCACAGCCCTGACTAAGACGACAACGCAAACGTTTCTTGAATTTTTAAGGCTTCTAAACTCGCTGCTGCGGAGACGAGGAGCAGCGTCTGCTTTGCCCGCGTCAGCCCGACATAAAGCGCCCGGTCGGTTATCTCGGCATCGAGATACAGGAATACCGCGTCGCTGTTGCTGCCCTGCCCGGCCTCAAGAAGATGGGCGTAGTCTGCGGGCAAGCCCACACGGCGTAGCGTGCCTGCGGCAAGAGC
This sequence comes from Alphaproteobacteria bacterium, assembly GCA_021297975.1. Classification (GTDB taxonomy): domain Bacteria; phylum Pseudomonadota; class Alphaproteobacteria; order JAJTHO01; family JAJTHO01; genus JAJTHO01. The sequence continues at coordinate 3,117 of JAJTHO010000147.1, read as the reverse complement.
CACAAACTCGGCATTGGTGCTGTAGATGCGTATTAACCCCGGCTGCTGCCAATGCGGCGCCATTTGCCATGTTTCAATACGCTTATCAATCAAAAGCCACAGCCGCAAAGCCTCCGCAGCGTCCACAGGCGATAAGCCAAACGCGAGTGTCTTTGCAGGCAGCGCCTTTAGCGCGTTTTGGCCAAGCCCCAAGGCCGCCAGCTGCACGGTCTGACGCAATACCGGGTCTTTCTGGCGCACAATCGCGCTCAGCGTTACAGCGGGTCAACTCGCCAGCAGCGCCACGCTGTCTGGATACGGCGCAAATTGCCGCCGGTCACAGCTGAGAACGATGCAGCGGGACGGCGCAGCCTTCGCCCAATCGCTGAGCTGGTGAAGTGTGTGAAACGGGAGCAGCGCCGCCTCATCGACAAGAATACATCCCGTTTCCGGCAGGGTATCGGGCAGATTCCCATCCGTCAGCGTCGTTGAAAATTCGCCAATACCGTCAAGCTGTTTATCCAGCGCCGCCCGTGCACCTTCGTTTGCGGCAAACGCAGCAAGGGGTATCTTTGCCGCATACAGCGCAAAGGCGATTAAACCTAGAATGTTGCTTTTACCTGTGCCTGCGAGTCCATCGAGCACCAGCACCGGATGCTGGCTAAGCAGCGCGGTTTTTCCTGTCGTGCCGAAGAGCACCTCTAGCACGTCCCAACGCTCCCGCAGCGCCGCATCTATTTCTGGGGCGATTTTACCGTATAAACGCCCCGGCAGCGTGCCGCCTTTGGGGGTGCTGAGATAATTGAAAAAACCATCGGCCAGCGCGCCTGCTTCCGATAAGGTGAGCCTATCACGCGCAAAGATGCGGGTAATCTCACGCCGCGCCAGCTCGCGGCGGGTGTTGCTGAGCACATCAGGGGTGAATTGCATACATCCGACTCTTTTCACAAACAGATGTAAGCGCTTGGTCTTTAAAGTCTAGAACCGATTAATACGGCTCTATGGTTGTGGGCGCGCGCGTTGCGGGATAGTGTCCACAGCAATAAGCGGTTTGTAATCAGCAAAACACCGCCCCCAAGCGTTCGTATCTTCTAAAAATTCTCTTAAGCCCGCAGCGCGAATGCTGAACAGCATCACCCCTTGACGGCTGAAGAACGTATCGATGTGTTGTGAGAACTCCGGACAATCCAACAACTTTTCCATCTCTATATTGCGGTAGCTGTAGGTTACAAACCAAACGCTGTTGTTGTCAGCAAGCGCGCTTGCGGCGGCTTCGTGTTTAAGCTGCGCGTAAAACGGCTCTATTGTTCGATGCGGCTTTGAAACGGGGTTAAAGGGGGCAACGATGCGGCTGCCGTTGAAATACGGCACATCCGCATAAAGATCATACGGCGTTTTCCCCTGATCCATTTCATAGAGAACATAATAATAACCCGCAAGACGCCCGGCGAAAACAATATCGCCCGGCGCTACATGGCTTTGGAGAAACCTCTGCCCAGCGGCTAAATCCTCATTCCTAAGACTGCTATCCGCATCAAACGCCAGATAGGCTTCACGGGAAAACAAAACCCCGGCGATAATCAGCACGCCTGCTGAGACGCTTAAACTACGTGCCCATGTCTGCGTCAGACGCTGAATTGGCTTTTGTAAAAGCCAAGCAAGTGGCACTAAGAACCCCGGCAGCATGAAATAGTAATGCCGCCCGCTTGTACCGGGGTAAACGCCCAATAGGATGACCGCCAACGCCACACACCATAAACACGCAAGCCACACAGCAAACCAGTGTTTCGATCGAACGATACGCCATATACCAATGAGATACCACCCAGCCAAACCTAACGTTGCCAGAAACATAAAGACCGCGACTGTATCGCTAATATTGTAGGTTTCGCCTAAGAGTAATAGCCCCTTAATCGGCAGCAAAATCTGACCGAAAAACAAAGCCAGTAGGCTCTTTTCTGTATTGTTGCCTTCCATAAAGCCCGTTGTCTGCGCCAGCTCACGCCACATCTCGGCTGTGCCGCCGGGCGCCCAATAGACCGAATACAAAAACAGACCCAATAGCAGCAGCGGTATATTGAGGGCGGTATAAAGGCAAAGCCGCCGGTATTGCTGCGACCTCAGGCTCAGTATTGCCTCACAAAGCCCGCACACCGCCACCAGAAAAAAGCCGGTAAAATGTGTTGCCCCCGCTAAGAAAAATAGTGCCGCCATGATAGCGGCATCGCAGAGCCGCTGCCCCATCATGTGATAGCGCGCATAAAACACCATCCCCCACAGCGCAAACAGCATAAAAAACGCATAGTTGCGGATACTACCCGCGCTTATTACCGATTCTGGCATAAAGGCCATGAGGAGAACAAACGCCAGCGCCAATCCTCGGCCGCGCAGCGTATAGCCCAATGCATACGCACCCGCCAATGCCCCCATTTCCGCACACAGAGAGAAAAATCGCTGCAGCGCGGCGCTGTCGCCAAAAGCCAGCAAATAATGGCGGATAATGTGCGCCAGCGGTGGGTGCAACTCCGCCAGTCCGCGCCGCCATATCTCAGCCAAAGAATCGCCCTGCGCCATGATGAGATACAGCATCTCATCACCGCTGTATGCATACCCCCAGACGCCAGATAAGCGGACTATGACCGCAGCCAAAAACAAGCCAGCGAGAAAAATACTGTACGGCGTTAGAAGTCTATGGTTTGTACGCTGCATGGAAAACGATACCGTTCCCTTTCGTGCTTTAATTTTTATCGTTGCCTACAACGCCGAGCGGCATATTGAATCGGTGCTTGATCGCATCCCGGAGGCGGTTTGGCAAGGCACGCCGTATGTCTGCGATATTCTTGTTATAGATGACTCCTCAACGGATAAAACATTTGATGTCTGCAACTCCTATGGCGAGCGCACAGGGCGAAGTATCACAACACTGCGCACCCCTGCTAACCAAGGATACGGCGGCAATCAAAAGCTGGGGTACACCTATGCGCTTGATAAGGGCTATGATGCCGTAGTGCTTCTCCACGGCGACGGGCAGTACGCCCCGGAAATGCTGCTAGACATGATAAAGCCTTTAGCTGATGGACAGAGTGATGTCGTGTTTGGCTCACGCATGTTGCGGCGCAACGATGCCCTCAAAGGCGG
>JAJTHO010000086.1 GCA_021297975.1 Alphaproteobacteria bacterium | reverse complement strand
TTGCATTTTGATAAGCCTTGATTACTCACAGATTGAGCTGCGCCTCCTTGCGCATTGCGCCAACCTGCCAGAAATGCAGGCCGCCTTTGCAAGCGGCCGCGATATTCACATGGAAACGGCCAAAACCGTTTTTGGCGAGGGCAACGCCGATACCCGCCGCCGCGCCAAGGCCGTCAATTTTGGGATTATATACGGCATTTCCGCCTTTGGCCTTGCGGCGCAGCTCGGTATTCCCCAGCGCGACGCACAGCAGGTTATTGACCGCTATTTTGCTGCCTATCCCGGCATTCGCCAGTATATGGATACAACCATCGCCTTTGCACGAAAGCACGGCTATGTGGAAACGCTATTTGGCCGCACGGTGTGGACGGCGACGATTAACGATAAAAACGGCGGCCTGCGCCAATTTGCCGAACGGGCGGCGATTAATGCGCCGCTGCAAGGCACCGCCGCCGATGTTATTAAGCGCGCCATGCCGCGTGTTGTCGCTGCGCTACGCGCTAAGGGTTTTGCAGCGCAGCTGATTTTACAAGTGCACGATGAATTGATTTTAGAAGCGCCGCTCGGTGAGGCAGAGGCCGTCACGACACTCGCGAAAAACATCATGGAACAGGCGGCGCTGCCGGTTGTTGCGCTCCGCGTGCCGCTGGTTGTGGATGCCGGGCAAGGCGCACATTGGGGCGCAGCGCATTAGTATTTCGAGGTGACACCGCCCGCCATTTATGCTATGTTTTCATCATGAAATTAGACTTTGACCCCGCTGAACAACACTACCTCAATGCGATTGTTGAACAAGGCTATTGCCAGACACTCGAAGAGGCTATCCGCAAGGCCGTGCGCCAGGCACGCGAACAGGATGAAGCGCGGGACGCACGGCTTGCCGCGCTCTTGGCGGAGGGTGAAGCGGATATGAAAGCGGGTCGCTATACACCCTTTTCAGACGATTTAATGGCTTCTCTTATGAAAGAAGCGAAAGAGCGCGTGGCGGCTGGATACACTAACTACAACCCTGATGTCGTCGGCTAAGCTCTCGCTGAATCTATCCGATGCCGCTCGGTCTGATCTGAGCGACATAACAACCTATACCCTTGAACATTTTGGCGAGCCGCAAGCCAAGAAATATACCTCTATGCTGTTATCCGGCTTTTTAACCCTGCGCCAATCACCGACGCTGGGTAAAAAAATAAGGCGTTTTCGGCGCTATTCATGCGGCAAACATTACATTTTTTATGCCGCAACAAGCCGCCAACTGAAGATTATCCGTATTTTGCACACCCGCATGGATAGCGTGCGTCATTTACCGGATTGAAAGACGATTTTAAATGGCGTAGACAACCCCAGAGAGCGCACCATGAACAACAAAAAAGCCATCATCTTCGGCGGAACCGGCTTTATCGGCCGCCAGATTGTAAAAAAACTCGCCCAGCGCGGCTATACCATCGGCGTTGTCTCGCGGTATGCGGAACGGGTGTTGCCGTTAAAACCATTCGGCTTTGTCGGCCAGATTGCGCCCGCGCCGTATCCTGTGGATTTTAACGCGGCGGCGCTGGATACGCTGCTCAGCGGCGCGGATGTGGTGGTAAACCTGCTTGGTATTCTTTTTGAAAAGGGTAAACAGCAGACTTTTCAAAAAATTCATGTGGATGCTGCCGGGGCGATTGGCGCCGCCGCAACCCGCGCAAAAGTTTCACACTTTGTGCATGTGTCGGCTTTAGGCGCATCAGCGGAAAGCGCATCGGTTTATGCGCAAACAAAAGCCGCTGGGGAAGCCGCCGTGCGCGGGGCGTATCCCGGCGCGGTTATCCTGCGCCCGTCTGTTGTATTCGGCAGTGATGATAATTTTTTCAATCAGTTCGCACGACTTGCTAATGTTCTACCGATACTGCCGCTTATCGGCGGCGGGCTGACGCGTTTTCAGCCCGTGTATGTGGGGGACGTGGCGGATGCGGTTATCGCCGGAATTGAAAACCCGAAAGCGGCGGGACAGACCTATAGTCTCGGCGGCACCGAAGTGTTGACGTTTAAGGCGGTCTTAGAGCGCATGCTGAAGCACACCGGGCAAAAGGCCTGTATGGTTCGCCTGCCCTGGACGGTGGCGAATTTTCAGGCGTTGATTTTTGAGCAGTTGCCCAAGCCGATGCTGACCCGTGACCAGATTTTGTTACTCGAATCCGATTCTATCGTGCCGAACGGCGCGGCGGGTTTGGTGGAGCTGGGCATTACGCCGCACACGCTGGATGCGATTCTGCCCACCTATTTAGAATCGTATCGTAAAGGCGGACGCTGGGCAAAAATTAAGGACGCGGCGGCCTGAGTTTGCGCCTGAATCCACCCATCACGGCGCCGCTGCCCAAAACACTGCCGCGTTTTTTTCTTTTTTTCCTAAAGCGGCATCGCTGGCGCATTAGCTTGCTGTTTATCACCATTTTAGGCTGGCCGATTAATGAGATGGTCATCCCGCTGGTGCTGAACCGGGTGGTGACTATCCTTGGCAACGGGGCGCTGTCAAAGCCAGAGATTCTCGATGCGCTGGAAGCGCCGGCGCTGTTTTTTATTGGCATGTTGCTTATCAATGAAATGCTGCTGCGCAGTAACGATTGGCTGGTAACCCGCACCATCCCGCGCTTTCGTTCGGATATTACCGGCGCGATGTTTGATTACACCAGCCAGCATTCACACCGCTATTTCGCGGATACCTTTTCGGGCAGCATTGGCAACCGGGTGAATAAACTCGCGTGGAGCATGGCGTCGATTCTGTTTGATTTTATGCATAATTTTGTGCCGGTAACGGCCAGCTTTCTTATCGCGATTATCCTGATGTGGTTTATCAACCCGCTGTTTTCCCTTATTATTGCCGTGTGGTTTGTGGTGCAGATGGGTTGCTTTTGGCTCCTCATGCGGCGCTGTCACCGTTTGTCTGAGCATCACTCCGAGGCCATCAGCGCGCTAAACGGCGCGGTGGTAGATGTGTTTAACAACGCTGTCACCATGCGGCTGTTTGCGCGGGAGGCCGCTGAGCGGCACACTGTTGATACGTATATAGAGCAAGACCAAACCCGCGCCCGCGCCCTCCTCCATTATCTGTTTAAGGCCAAGGCGATTTTTGGCGCTATCTCGGTGACGATGCTGCTGGGCTGGTGGGGATTGACCATAAGCTTTTGGTATCATGACCGTATGAGTTTGGGCGATGTGGCGCAGCTGCTCATGCAGCAGTGGCAGCTTACTGGTTTGACTTGGTACATGGGTATGCAATTGATGCGGGTGTATGAAGAGGTGGGCATTTGTAATGAAAGCCTGTCTGTTATCCGCGAGGCGCATGAGGTGGTGGACGCGGAGGCAGCGGCGGCGCTGGTTGTGACGCGCGGGGCGATTGTGCTTGAAAATGTTTCGTTTCAGTATCAGCCGCAGCGGGATGTGTTTACAAACCTAAGCGTAACACTGAACGCGGGCGAAAAAGTCGGCCTTGTTGGCCTGTCGGGCAGCGGCAAGACCACGTTTGTGAACCTGCTGCTGCGCCTTTATGATGTGCAGACAGGGCGGATTTTGATTGATGGGCAAGACATCAGCAGGGTGACGCAAGAATCGCTGCGCCGGCAAATTGCCATGATTCCCCAAGACCCGGCGCTGTTTCACCGCAGTTTGCTGGATAACATAAGGTACGGGCGCTTGGAGGCGACGGATGCGGAGGTTATCAAAGCGGCACAGAGCGCCCACGCGGATGAATTCATCACGGCGCTAAAAGACGGCTATCATACCGTTGCCGGGGAACGCGGGATTAAGCTGTCGGGCGGCCAGCGCCAGCGGATTGCGATCGCGCGGGCGCTGCTTAAGAATGCGCCGATACTGATTCTGGATGAGGCAACGTCGGCGCTTGATTCCTTGACCGAACGCGCGATTCAAAATGGCCTCGGCGCTGAGATGCAGGGCAAGACAGCGATTGTTATCGCGCATAGGCTTGCAACGCTTGCCGCTATGGATAGGATTTTGGTATTTGATGGCGGCAGAATAGTAGAAGACGGAACGCAAGCGGCGTTGTTAGCGCGGAACGGTCATTTTGCTAAGCTATGGCAGATGCAGCAGCATGGGTTTTTGCCGGAATAAACCTTTCTCATCCCCCCAAAAAGCGTCATCCCTTATCATCCAAGTATTTTCACAGGGTCATCCTGAGTGCAGCAAAACCCATGGTTTTGCGGAATCGAAGGATCTCCCATAGAATAAAAAGGAGATTCCTCGACGGCACAAAACCTTTGGTTTTGTTTGCTCGGAATGACCCATTTCTTAAATCCCCGCTACCAACTCCCCCTCCCGCTGAATAATCGCCTCAACCGCCGCAACATCCGCCGAGGCATCTATCGAGCCGTGGCTGCGCCCCTGATAATCCACCGGGATAACCTGAATCGTCAGGCCATTTTCCAACGCGCGCAATTGCTCAAGCTGCTCTGCCTTCTCAAGCGGGCTTTCCGGCAAGGCGCACAGCTGTTCCAGCGCCGCCATCCGGTAGCCATAGAGGCCAATATGGCGCAGCATCGGCTGGTCGTTTGACGGCGTGCGCTCAAAGGGCAGCAACGCTTTCGAGAAATACAACGCACGGCCTTTCGAATCACAAACAACCGTCGTGCCGCTGCTGGGGCTTTTGGCTTTGTGCTCTAAAAATTCGCGCTTCATTGCTCCGGTCAAGGCCACAGCGGGTGTTATCAGCGCCGCATCA
>JAJTHO010000007.1 GCA_021297975.1 Alphaproteobacteria bacterium | reverse complement strand
GCTGCTGGGTGTAGAGGGTGCTTCCAGCTTGCCTGCTGTGCAGTGGAAACAGCTTAATCTGGCAAAAATGGATTCCCACAAACGGCAGGATGGCTTGAAAGCGTTGCAGAAGGTTTTGTATTCTGTGTCCTAAAAAGAGGAGAAAACAGGCTGAGAGACAAAAGTTACAAAAAAACAACAGGGGCTATCTGCGCTTTTCATAAGCGCAACATAAAATTGCATTGTAAATATACTGCAACTATAAATTTGTTATTTAGTTTTTTGCCACTGTGAGGATGCCGCTATGAACCGTCAATCCCTCCGCCTGTTTGTCCAGCAGGAGGTGCGCTCTGTCCACTCGGTGTATAGCAGCACATCTGCCACTTTGCGGGCATAATCGGCGGTCATGACGATGGGCACGGTAACGTTACTGGCGTTCTCGGCCTGATTCACCTGCCGTTGTGCCAGTTGTGTGCCCTGCTGGTAATCGGCGCCTTTGCTGAGATAGTTGACGTTGAGGGTTTGCGACAGCTCGCTTTCCTGCCGCCGGGTGATGGTGAGGAGTTCCCGATTGTTGCCGTCGCCTTGAGGAATAAGATCAACGACGGGGATGGTGGCTACCACCGCCTGCCCACGCGGCACAAAGCGGATTTTGCCGCTGCTCTCGACAATATCGAGGAAAAACGCCCGTTGCAGGTGCTCCAGCGACGAGCGCACGCTGGCGCGGTTACTGACCACAAACCCTTCCACCGTGCCCGTCACCAGCGATAAATCCACTTGCGACAGGGCAAGCCCCGCCTTCTGGCAGAGATTGGCTAGGACTTCAGAAAGCAATGACATTTTGTGCGACAAACTTTACATTTTTTGCGACATGTGGTACAATAGCGAAAGATTCATAGGGGAAAATGTTATGGCTATCCATCGTATCAACGCCCGTCTTTCTGGCCCTTTGGCCGAACATCTTTCTCATGTTGTTGGTGAAAACGGCCTTTATGAAACCCCCAGTGAGTATATTCGCGCCCTAATTCGGCAGGACATGGCCCGCGATACCGCGCAGATTTACAGCAAAATCCGTGAAGGATTTGAAGATATTGCTCATGGGCGTATCCTGCAATCGAGTGGGAGCTGGGCAGAAGATAAAAAAGCATTTCACAGGCTATGAGCTAGAACTCAATCCATGGCCAATTTTTTTCTGACCCATCGGGCAATGCATGATTTGCTTGAGATTGAATCTTGGTCAACAGAAGTCTTTGGAGTACTGCGCACTCGTAAATACATGAAAGATTTATACAAGTCATTCAACAAAATCGCTGGGAATCCGAGCATAGGCCATTTGCGGCAGCGTCGCTCCTTGCCCTTCCTTATGGCACCGACCGGACAGCATTTTGCCATTTACCAAAGCGTTAAAGGCACAATTATCATTGTCACTATTTTGCATGCTCGCCGTGATATTGAAGCGATTATTGATCGCCTTGCTCCTGTATTGGCCAAAGAAATGACCCACCTAATCCATAAGTGGGATCAATAATACCCCAGAAACAAACGAAACCAGTAATACCAGTCGGTGGTCAGCCGCTCAGATCGTGACGCGATGGTGATCATACGGCTTTCAGGCTGATAACTTGCATTCAAAAGCCGCTTGAAATGGCTGTACGCCAGAATCACCCGCGAGGCATGACCGGGGATGAACATGGCGTTGGGCGCGAGGTATTCTGGGCGGCCGGCGAGCCACCGTTCCCCGTCAAAGGGCTCGGTGGAGGCGGCGAACTCGTAATGTTTGGTGAATGAAAACAGCTTGTCTTTCAAAAACGCCCAAGCGTTGTCCATCAGCGTTTCATACCGGTTGCCCGTGAGGATGGCGATTTCCAGCCATGGTTCCACGTCATAGACATGGTAATGCAGAGAATCACGGCGGATGTAATCAATGCTCTCGCCCGCATGGGTGGCGGCGCGGGGAATATCGTGGAGAGACTGGTTGAACGACACACCCACCGCAGGTACGATAACGGCGGCATTGCCGTAGGGAAAATTGACCAGTGCGTGGGTGTCAATGGTCGGCAACAGCGCATTAAAAGCGGCAGTGTCTTCCTGGGCGTAATAGCACAACAGCAACTTTTTGAGGTGATGCGTGTACCAGTTGCCATAGCGGGTGGCGCGACCGGGGAAAGTGAATCCTTCCGCAGCGTTCCGCACCTTGGTCAGCCAGGCGTTGAGGATGGCGTTCTCACTGCTGTTGAACAAATCCCGATGCAGACGAATCGCCTTTAAAAACCCTTCAAAGTGCGTCTCGTTAATCGGGTTGCCATCGGGGATGTTCAGGCTTGTCCAATCGAGCAGTACACGGCGGATTTTATCGCGGGCGGCGGTGTTCAGCGAATCGGTGGTCGGCACCCAACTATACAGCCGCCGCCCTGCGCCCGCCGCGTCATAGCCCAAGGCTTTGACTTTCGGTTTGCGCAGCCAGCCAAAAATCTTCATTCGACACCTTTGCTGGTAGAGACTCGGATTTGCCGTGTCCACGTGCCAGCCACCGCCTTAACCTCCTGCCGCATCCGATCCCGCAGGGAAATCAGCTCACCTAACTGCACTTGGCTGTAACTCACGGTTTTACCGTCATAGGCGACAGACGCCACCCGTTCGCCGCTCTGCAGCTTGCGAATGGCGGTTTCAATGTCGGTGAGATCTTGTTCGGTGTAAGGCATATCAACTCATCCAGCGGGAGCGCGTCACGCGGGGGCGCACAGGTTTATTCAGTGTGAGAGGTTCAGAAACAGCCGCGCTGGGGCGGTTATGCCCTTACTCCGTCCTATACCAAAAGGCGCGGTAAGCTCTACCGCTATTACACCTCAGTAAAAGCCATCAAGCACGGCTTTAATACCTGCACTATCCGTAATGTTGCGGCAGCGGAATTGGAGGGCGCGGTGATAGGGCAACTGCGCAAAATGTTGAGCACGCCAGAAGTTGTGTTTGAAGTGTACTGCAAAGCTCGTACCTTGAGTGCAACCCCTATCAGTGAAAACGCGGTGGGGGATGCGCTGCGCCGCCTTGATGAAATCTGGGATCAACTGTTCCCTCTTGAACAGCGGC
>JAJTHO010000077.1 GCA_021297975.1 Alphaproteobacteria bacterium | reverse complement strand
CGGCACGCTACTTCCCGGCGGCACGGTACGGCTTAGCAGCAGCGGCCTGATACCCGATTTACCCGGCTTTCCTGAGGGCGCGTTTCAAATTCAAGAAGCCGCCGCTTCCCTGCCGGTCAAGCTGCTGGCAGAGAGCGGCCTTTTGGGCAAAACAGTGATTGATGCCTGCGCCGCGCCGGGGGGAAAAAGCATTCAGCTGGCCAAAGCCGGGGCGATTGTGACCGCCATCGACCACAGCGCCGCCCGCCTGAAAACGATGCAGCACAACCTAACGCGCTGCGTTGCAGATGTGCGGGTTGTAAACGCTGATGCTGGGCGCTGGCAGCCGGATGCCCCCGTTGATATTGTGTTGCTGGATGCGCCCTGCAGCGCAACGGGAACGTTGCGGCGCAATCCCGATGTCGCCTGGCTGAAAACGCCGGAGATGCTGGATGAGCTTGTGGGCGTTCAGGAAAAATTGCTGCGCCGCGCTGCCGGTTGGGTGAAACCAGGCGGCACGCTGCTCTATAGCGTGTGTTCCTTGCAGCCAGCCGAGGGAGAAGCGCAGATTAAGGGCTTTTTGGCCGCGCATCCAGACTTGCAGCGCGCCCCCTTCCGCGCCGCGGATGTTCCCGTGCCCGGGGCAGTGAACACAGAAGGCGACATCCGCATTCTGCCGCATTATTGGGCAGATCATGGCGGAATTGATGGATTTTTCATGGCAAGGCTGGTAAAAACAAGCGCATGAAAACGTTGATTGCTCCCTCTATCCTATCCGCCGACTTTGCCGCCCTTGGTGATGAGGTGCGCGCCATTGATGCCGCCGGCGCCGATTGGGTGCATGTGGACGTGATGGACGGCCATTATGTGCCGAATATAACCATTGGCGCGGGCGTTGTGAAAGCCTTGCGGCGGGTGACGACAAAGCCGCTTGATGTGCATTTGATGATAAGCCCGGTGGATGCCTTTATCCCCGCCTTTAGTGATGCGGGCGCGGACATCATCACCTTTCACCCCGAAGCAACGCCCCATCCCCACCGCACCGCGCAGCTTATCCGCAGCCTGGGCAAAAAAGTCGGCGTGTCGCTCAATCCCGGCTCACCTATAAGCCTCTTGGACTATCTATGGGATGAGATTGACCTTATTTTAGTGATGAGCGTAAACCCCGGCTTTGGCGGTCAGGCGTTTATTGATGCCGTTCTGCCCAAAATTGCCGCGTTGCGGCTGGAAATTTCTAAGCGCGGACGCCCTATTTATCTGGAAGTAGACGGCGGGGTTACCAAAAATAACGCGGCGGATGTGGTTGCAGCGGGCGCGGATGTTCTGGTTGCAGGCAGCGCGGTGTTTACCGGTAAAGCAGCGGATTACGCCGCGAACATTAAGGCGCTGCGCGGCTAAACGGCCTCATTTTCTAAATCATCCAGCGACGGCACACTCAGCGCATACCCCGCCGACCGTACCGTGCGGATTAAATCCGGCTCACCGCCCTCATTAAGAGCCTTGCGTAAGCGGCGGATGTGCACGTCAATGGTGCGCTCTTCGACATTGATATTCTTGCCCCAGACGTTTTCCAGCAAATCATCGCGGGACAACACCTTGCCCGGCTGTTGCAAGAGCTGCTGCAGCATTTTATATTCCGTGGGCCCTAAGTGAACCGTGCGCCCACCTCTCGTAACCGTGTGTTTGACCGTATCCATGCTTAGGTCGGCGCAACTCAGCAGCGTGCTGCTCACCGCACTAACCCCTGCCCGGCGCAGCAGCGCGTGTATCCGCGCAAGCAGCTCACCGGGGGAAAAGGGTTTCGCCAGATAATCATCCGCGCCGGTGTGGAGGCCTTTAACCCTGTCCGCCTCATCCGCCCGCGCGGTCAGCATCATAATCGGCAAACGCTCTGTTTCGGCATAGGCGCGGAGCTGGCGGCAAACCTCTAGCCCCGACATCACCGGCAGCATCCAATCGAGCAAAACCACGTCCGGTTTTTCTTGCCGCGCAAGCCGCAGCGCCGTTTCCCCATCCAGCGCGTGAATAACCTTATACCCCGCTTGCTCTAAATTGTATTTGATTAAGGTTGCAATCGCCGCCTCGTCTTCCGCAATCAAAATAACAGCCGCACGGCTCATGGCCTAAAACCCCGTATCCCGCGCCAGCTTTTCCGCCAAGTTAGGGCGGCGCGGCGCTTTGGGGGTGCTGCCACTGTCCATAAAAAACACCGTTTCGGCAATGTTCGTGCAGCGGTCACCGATGCGCTCTAGGTTTTTCGCCATAAACAGCACATGGGTGCACAGCTTGATATCATCCGGGTTTGTCTGCATGTGCGTAATTATTTCCCCGACCATGCGGTCATAGGCTTCATCAATCGGCGCATCGTTATCCAGAATCTGATGGGCGCGCGCCACATCAATGCTGCTATAGGCGGCGATTGCATCCAGCACCATCGGCGCAACAAGATTACCGAGACGCAGCAGGGACGCGCTCAGCGGCAATTTGCCTGAGCTGTTCAGGGCGTAGCTGCGCTTGGCGAGGCTGGCGGCGTAATCGCCGATGCGCTCTAAATCGCGGGCGATTTTCATGCTGCCGACAATGAGGCGCAAATCGGAGGCCATTGGTTGACGTAATGCTAGAACTTTCAACGATAGATCGTTGATTTCCTGCTCAACACTATCGATACTATTGTCGTTCTCATACGTCTTTGCCGCCAGCTCATTATCACGCGCATGGAGCGCCCGCAGAGATTGTTGAAGTTGCTGCTCAACCAGCCCGCCCATCTGCGCCGTCAGCGTGGAGATTTGCGCGAGCTCTTGATCATAAGAACGAACGATGTGGCCAGTGAGTGTGTTCATGGAGAGACTATAAGACAAAAATATTTTAACAACAAGTTATGTTAGCTATCGAACAGACTACCTTGATTATAACGATTCACTAGAACCTCTCTCACTCGCGTCACAATATATCGCTCTGACAAAAGCTCATTATCGTGTCCGATTAGATGCTCTTGTGTGACATCACAACGCAGCGCATCACCGGGACGAACATCTATTTCTCGCGCTTGAAAGCGTTTCAACCAATCCACATCTTCGATATGAGCCTGTATATTTCTTTTACCTAATCGTAATTCCCAGCGCATGGATAGTTTCATTTCCAAAGACCCTTACTCGGTTATGAACATCGCTTTGTCTTTGCCTTCTAATAATTGTTGTTTTGCGCTTTGTATGTCTTTAGCCACATCTAGAAGCGCCGCAGGCGTTGGTGGGCGGTAATGAGGTAAACGCCTTATATTGGCTTCAGTGGCGATTCGCTGAAGTTCACGACTTAAGGTGGGCAGATCACGCTCAGGATTCTCATTTTCTGACCATTGTAAGTAGGCATACTTAGCTTTTACAAGATACTCACCAACAATTTTTTTCCTATCCAGTTCCCTTAACGCGCTGTCATCTGCAGTAACAAGCACACTACGAAGCCAAGTTTTAATGGAACCAACTTCAATATCTTCCAATACCATCACAGTTTCGATATTAGCATCTATCATGCTGACTAATTCACGATCTAATTTCTCACACGCCCTAATAAATTCATGTGTAGCGGCAAAAACACGTGAGGCAGATCCCTCACCCTTCTGAAAATCAATACTGAAAGCAAAATCAGCCTGCGGCTTTTTCGGTGGCTTCTTTGACAATACTACTGTAGCCATATTTTCCTTCCTTTATTAATGCCGAAAATGCCGCATCCCGGTAAACAGCATCGCTAGTCCCCGCTCGTCTGCTGCCTTGATAACCTCCGCATCGCGCACACTCCCGCCCGGCTGGATCACCGCCTTTGCGCCTGCGCCTGCGCACACCAAAAGCCCATCAGCAAAGGGGAAAAACGCATCGGAGGACACAACCGACCCTGCAAGCGATAACCCCGCCTCGCTGGCTTTATGCGCAGCAATCCGCGCCGCATCAACCCGGCTCATCTGCCCCGCGCCAATCGCCAGTGTCGCCTTATCTTTCACATAAATAATCGCGTTGGATTTAACGTGTTTCGCAATCGTGAAGGCAAACAGCATGTCGTCCTTCTCGCTTTCACTCGGCGCGCGTTCGGTGACGCAGCGCAGCTCACCATGCGGCACAATCTCGCTGTCGGCT
>JAJTHO010000179.1 GCA_021297975.1 Alphaproteobacteria bacterium | reverse complement strand
CTTGGGTATCCCGATGCGGCGGTAGAAAAAGCCGTGCTGCTCGCAACCACAAGCGGCACGCGGGCGTTGCCGCCTGCGGCGCTTGACATTGAGACGGTGCAGCAAAGCCAGAAGGGCTTAGAGCGCGCTGCGATTGGCGATGCGCTGGTGGATAAATTGTTACACCTCGTGCGGGAAACGCGGCCAGAGAGCAGCAGCGTTCCTGAGGTTAAGCAATACCTCCGTTTGGGTGCCAGCGCACGCGCTGGGCAGGCGCTGATGCTGTTAACCCGCGCGGTGGCGTTTTTGGATGGCCGCGCTGCGCCGTCGCCGGATGATGTTAAGCTGCTGGCGCCTGTTGTGCTGGCGCACCGTATGGCGCTGAACCCGGCGGCGCTGGCGGCGGGTGTTCAGCCCGGTGATATTGTTAGCGCGGTTGTGCGGGCGTGCGGACTTTAGCCGATTTACTCACCGTTCCTTTGCCGCCGCATCCCCTGCCGCGTCAGCGCCGCGCTGCGCTGAGCGGCAGTGCACCGCAGCGCGGCGGCGGGGAAGATTACTGGCAATTGCGCCCCTATACCCCTGGTGATGCGCCGCGCAGCATTGCCTGGCGCAGCAGTGCGCGCGGCGATGATGTGTTGGTGCTGGAACGCCAGCGCCCGGCAGCCCCGGTATGTATCTTGGGTCTGGATAAAGACGCGCCGGATGCGGCATTGGCGGGAAAGGTGGATATTCTAGAACTGCTAGCAGCGGCGCTGGCCTATCGCCTGCGCGGTGCGGGCTTTACCGTGAAGCTGAGCGGGCTGCAGCAGGGGCTATCCGCCGATATCGGGCGGCTGCAACAACAGGTGCACGCCAGTCGCTGGACGCCGGGGATGCCGGCAACCTTGGTGCTGTCAACGGTGCTGCAACCTATTGCGCGCTTGCAAACGCTTTTGGCTAACATGACGCCGGTTGCCGCGTTGTTAGCAGAATCAGAACAACAGTTGCCCGCCCGGCAGGGCATGCTGCGTCTGCGCAGTAGCCAGGGGCGCGTGGATATTGGCGAGGCAGCGTCAAGTGCGGCAAGCTATGAACATCGATTAGAGCAGCATTTAGAGGCGCTTACCGCACGCGGCGTACTTGTGCTGCGAGAAGACAACCTAGGCGCGGCGCTGCGCGCACTGTGGGATATGTGTCATGGGTATTGAATGGCTTAATCCCGCTGCGCTGCTGGGGTTACTCGCGCTTCCGGTGCTCTATTGGCTCAGTCGTCAGCAGCCTAAACCGCCTACTGAACAGCCGTTTGCCGGGGTTGTTTTGTTGCAGCCGCCGCCGCATTCTGTGCCGCCGCCGGTGCGCACGGCGCTGTGGCGCTTATTGTGTCGAGCCGGGTTTGTTGCGGCCTTGATTCTTGCCGCCGCTCAGCCGCAACAGCCCGCGCCGCAGCTGGCCTTGCCCGCGGGGCAAAAAACATTGGTGTTGCTGGATAACACCCTGTGGGCGACGCCCGCTGCGGCTTTTATCCAAGAGCAGCTCACGGTGTTAACCCGGATGGCGGGCGAGCAGGGGCATAGCCTGGTTGTGCGCGGTCTCGCGCCAACGACAGATGGCCAGCTTCCAGAGGCGACTGCGGCGCTGCGGGCGCAGCCGTTTGACACATTATCGCGGGCGGAGACAGGGGATTACAGCCGGGTGGTAGTGTTCAGTAGCGGCTGGATGAGCCGCGCATCGGTGGATTTTCTAAAAACCCTCACCCCGCCGGTTGAGATTATTGCCGCCCCGGTACAGAGCCGGGCGCACTGGCGCTTACTCACCGATAAAATCGCGCTGATGGGTAGGGGTGCGCTCAGTGATAACCCGCCAGTTGCTGTGAACGGCGCGGACGGCTTGCGCCTGCCGGGGATTCAAGGGCTGTGGAGCTGGAACCCGCAGCAAAAAAGCGCGCCGCCGCGTTTGGGGCTAATTGATATGGGGAGCGCCGCGCCCTTAAGTAATTTGAGCGATGCCGTGCCGTATTTAGAGACGGCGGCGAAACAATTTGGCGGTTTTTCGCGCGGTGCGCCCTCGCGCCTTGTGGCGGAAGGGGTGAGCCTGTTCCTTTGGCCGGGCTCAATAGTCTTGGACGATGCGGAATTAAAGGCGCTGACAGCGGCGCTAGAGGCTGGCGGCGTTGTGCTTCGCCTTGCGGATGCGGCGCTGCTGAATGAGGGGACAGAGCTTTTGCCGGTGCGGCTGCGGCCAACGCTGTATGATGCAAGCGGCGCGTATTCCGGCCTGCCCGCTGGGCGCTGGGGCGATACAGCGGCGGATAGCGTCTTGGCGGCGATGCCCGCCGCGCCGGATGTGGTGTGTCCGCGCTATCTCTTGGCAGAGCCGGATGCAGGAGCGCTGGTTTGGGCGCGGTTTGATAACGGCGCGCCGCTGGTGTCGGCGGCAAAAGTGGGCAAGGGCTGGACGGTCTTGCTGCATACAGCCTTAGAGCCAAGCTGGTGCAGTCTGGCGTATAGCGAGGCGTGGCTGGGTCTTTTAGAGCGATTCTTGATGCTGTCAAAAGGCAGCAGCGCCGAGCCGGTTGCCGCCACAACGGAATTGACACTGAGCGAGCGGGTGGATGCGGAAACGAATCTTGAGCCGGCTAAAGGCGCGCCGCTGCGCCTGACACTCAGCGCGCTCAAAACAGAACCGCCGTCCGTGGCCGCGCCCTTTGGCCGCTATACCGCAGCAGATGGCGCGAGCGTCTGGCGGATGGACGGCGCGCTCTTACCCCCGGTAACGGCGTTAGAGGCTCTGCCCGGTGCGCCGTTTGCGATAGTACCGCCGCTTTTGGCATCGGTTGAGTACTGGCCGCTTTTACTTATGCTGGCGCTTTTCTTTGTGCTGCTGGAGGGGTTTATCAGTTGGCGCGTGCTGCGGCTGTTGCCGTTTGCACTGCTGGTCTTGGCATCCAGCCCGGCGCAGGCAGCCGAGGCGGCCAGCGGCTATAAACTCTGTGCTCGCGCGGCGGATGAGCCGGGCGCGGCGCTTAGCCTCAAAGGGCTGGAACAGCTTTCCGCCGCGCTGCGGCTGCGCACGAATTTACAACCCGACGCGCCGCAGGTCTGGCGCACCGCGCCGCCGATAGAGGATATGGCCGGGTGTTTGTTTGTATATTGGCGGTTGTCGGGTCAATTAACAGCGGCGGATGCGGCGTGGTTGCGGCAGGTCGTCTCCATGATGGGGCTGGTGGTGCTGGACGGTTATGACCCTAACGGATTTTTATCGAGCCTCGTGCATGCGGCGGGGTTGCCGCCGTTGCGGCCTGTACCTGAAGATTTTGTCGTAACCCGGAGTTTTTACAGGATAAGCCCGCTGCAAGGTCAGCTTGCTGCGCCGCTCTATTACAGTCTCATGGGCACAGGCAACGCGCCGCAGGATTTTGCGCCTGTCTTTGCTGGTTCAGTCGATTTTGCAAGCGCCTGGGCAGAGCCGGGAAGCCCGGCGCATGAGCTTGCCATACGCAGCGGCATTAACCTCGCGATGTACGCGACAACCGGTACTTATAA
The DNA here is from genome assembly GCA_021297975.1 of Alphaproteobacteria bacterium. Classification (GTDB taxonomy): domain Bacteria; phylum Pseudomonadota; class Alphaproteobacteria; order JAJTHO01; family JAJTHO01; genus JAJTHO01. The sequence continues at coordinate 10,337 of JAJTHO010000179.1, read as the reverse complement.
AGATGATAATGTCCACCGTGATGCGCTGTTTAAACGCTGGCAACAAGACGACAAGGGGGGGCGGCGCTGATGCAGATTGTATTCGCCCCGGTGGTGCCTATTTGGCTTTTAGTGCTGTTGTTGCCGCTGCTTTTGCTGGCGGTGTATGCGGCGTTGCCGCGCTGGCCGGCTCGGATTCTGGCTAGCTGCGGCGTGCTAGTCTGTCTGCTGCTGCTCCTAAACCCGGCGCGCCTGCGTGAAGAGCGGGCTGCCGTGCCGGATACGTTGCTGCTGCTCCGGGATACAACGCTGAGCAACCAATTGGGCGAGCGGCCAGCTGCAACAGAGGCGGCGATTGCGGCGGTAAAACAATGGGCAGCAGCTCAAAATATCGAGGTTCGCGAACAATCCCTCACCGGGTCTGAGCGTGCGGGCGTGACGCCGGAGACCAGCGCCGTTGTTGTGGTGGGCGATGGGCATCATCTGGAGGCGTTGGCCGCATCCGGCGTGCCGGTGAGTGTGCTGCTCACGGATGACCCGGCGCGCCCGGACGCCGCGCCGCGCCTTTTGGAAGCACCTGGGTTTGGCCTTGTGGGGCAAGCGCCAACGGTTCGGATTTTTCTCAATGAGCCGGAGACGCTGCGGGTTGTGAGTGCGGCAGGCGCGAAGACCCAGACACTTACAGCGGGCGAGCACAGCCTAACCTTGCCGCCGCTCGTTGCCGGGGCGAACGTGTTTTATCTTCAACAAGACGTGTTGCCCGGCGAGGTAATTGCCAATAACAACGCTTTTTCCTTTGTAATAAATGGGGTGCGCGAGCGTCTTAAAGTGCTCCTCGTGTCTGGTTTTCCCCATCCCGGCACGCGGGTGTGGCGCGATGTGCTGCTGCGCGATCCGGCGGTGGATTTGGTGCATTTTACGATTCTGCGCCGTCCGGAGAGTGTGGATGCGGCGCGGCGGGATGAACTGTCCCTGATACCGTTTCCGGTGGATGAGCTGTTTGGCGCACGGCTGCGCAATTTTGATATTGTGATTTTGGATCAATATAATCAGCGCGGCTTATTAGCCGATGCGTATTTGTATAATATCGCCGACTTTTCAAAGAATGGTGGGGCGCTGCTGCTCGTGACCGGTGCGGAATTTTCTGGCAGCGCTAGCCTTGCCGCATCGCCATTGGCGGCGGTGTTGCCGCTGCGCCCGCTGCAAGGTGCGGCAGTACCGCAACAGCTGATGCGGGCGGGTGACATGGCGCTGGCGCAGCCGCCGCTGAAACTCACCGCACGCGGGGCAATACCGGCGGCGCTTAATAACATGAGCATCAGCGTCTATACCGCTGATGAACAGCAGATTATTGCTGTGGAAGACGCCAAAAAGCCAAGCGGACGCGTGGCACACATTAACAGCGGCGGCCTCTGGCAATCGGGGCGCATTCCGGCAGAGCAGCAACAGTATTACGCGCTGCTGCAACGCTTAACGCAGTGGCTGCTGCGCTATCCGGGCACAGAATCAAGCCCGGCGCGGTTAACCCTTTCCCCGGAAGGCCTTGTGGCCAGCGGCGTAACGCTGTGGACACCTAGCGGATCGGAAGCGATAGAGGGCGGCACGATAACCAGAGTTACGCCGCCGCCGGGGGTGTATGCGGTTACAACCAGTGATGGGATTGTCTCGAGTGCTGTAAATTGGACGGATGCCAAAGAAACCAATTCAATAGAGATTGATATTAAAGCGGTGGAAGCGGTAACGGATGAAACCGGCGGCACAGTGAAAATAATGCCGCAGATAGTGACGGATTTGCCGCACAGCCCGCGCCGCCACACCCGCCTTTTAGGCCAGCAGCAGCAGGCCGTATTGCCGCCACTTCTGGCGGCGTGCTTGGGGTTGAGTTTTTTCCTTTTATCTTGGATAGTTAGCTTGCCGCAGCGCCGGCTGCGTTAATTTGTTCTTTACCCTTTTCCCCCCTAGTGGCATGAGAGCATTCCAGTCAAAAAGGAAACCTGATGGTTGTTGAAACCAACGCGGACGCCTCAAGACCTAATCACCCGGTGCAGCATACGCACTACGGTGCGCTGCTGCTTATCTCGTTGTTGTGCATCGGCGTTTTTATCGGCGGCTATCTTATCAATCAAAACAACAGTTTTGATGCCTTTGTCGCGGCACACGACCACAGCAGCGAAGGCGGTGAAAACGTTGCTGATGCCGCTAATGAGCGCTCGATTCCCCTGCCGCCGTCTAATCTTCCGAAGCGGCAATCAGCCACGCTTATTGATTTAGCACGCTTTTTTGGCGGAAACCCTGATGTGCTTGTTGAAGTGCCCGTGCGGGCGCGCTCCGGCGATACGATGCTGACGGTGCTGCAAAAAGCGGGCGTGGACAGATTAGAGGCGCATGTGGCGCTGCGCGCTGTTACGCGGGTTTGGGATCCCCGCGATATGCAGCCGGGGCTAGATGTGGCGGTGGTGTACCGTAACGGGGCAACTCCCGCAGAACCGCGCCATTTCGTTGGCGTGTATTTCCGCCCAGATTACGAGCAGGATGTGGTGCTGTACCGCGATGCACAAGATAACTTCGCCGCAGAGGTTCAGGCGCGCACCTTAACCCGCACTATCGGCTATGGTTTTAGCGTTATTCAAAGCAGCTTATTTGATGCCGGTACTGTCGCCGGCATTCCTGTGGGCGTTCTGATTGAGATGATTCAAGCCTTCAGCTATAACGTTGACTTTCAGCGTGATTTAAAGCCGGGCGATTACTTTGAGCTGATGTATGAAAAATTCACCGAAGCGGATGGCAACATGGCGCGAACCGGCCGGATTCTCTATGCGGGGATGAATCTTAACGATAAATGGCAGCGCATTTACTATTACGCGCCGCCCAAAAGTAAATCGGGTGAATTTTATGATGCCAGCGGTCAAAGCATCAAGCGAGCGCTCTTACGTACACCGATTGACGGCGCGCGAATGACATCCGGCTTTGGAATGCGGACACACCCGGTGTTGGGCTACTCCAGCTTTCACAAAGGTATTGATTTCGGTGCGCCCACCGGCACGCCTATTCGGGCAGCGGGTTCGGGTCAGGTTGAAAAGATTGGTGTTTTTGGTGCATACGGCAACTATATCCGGCTGAAGCACAACAAAGAATTTTCAACCGCCTACGCACACTTAAGCCGTTACCGCAGCGGGCTTAAAGTAGGGACAGCCGTGAAGCAGGGCGATGTGATTGGCTATGTTGGCTCAACTGGCCGTTCTACGGGGCCTCATTTGCACTATGAGATTTTAAGGTTTGGCAACCAAATTAATCCCGGCAAGGTAAATTTACCCACGGGGCAACAGCTTGCCGGGGCAGAGTTAAAGTCCTTTAAAAGCATGGTGAGTGATTTTAATGAACAGGTTGAGATAAAGCGTGCCGCCGTACAAAGTGCGGCAAAGAAGACTGACGATACCCAAAAACAGGATAATTAGATTTATTTCAATGCTTTAGGGATTGTTACAATTGGTAACAAAAGGTGATTTGTCTGTCGGTTGAGAGCATTCTACGTTCTAAAAACATAAAAAGAACGAGCAATGCGTCAACACACCATCAAAACATCCATGACCGCCAAAGGCATTGGCCTGCACACGGGTGCGGCTGTAACCATGACCTTGAAGCCCGGTAAAATCAACTCAGGCATACTTTTCCGCCGCACCGATATAGCGGGACAGCCGCAGATTAAGGCGCAGGTTGAAGCCGTTGCGCCGTCACCGCTGTGCACGACCTTGGCGGATGGCCGGGTGCAAGTGGGCACGATTGAACATTTGCTGGCCGCAGTAGCGGCACTGGAAATTGATAATTTGGTGGTAGAGCTGGACGGCGCGGAAGTGCCGATTTTTGACGGCAGCGCTGAGCCGTTTATGTTTTTGCTCGAAAGTGCCGGGCGGCGGATGCAATTTGCTGCGCGTAGGGTTTTACGGGTTTTGCGTCCGGTGGAATACCGCGACGGCGATAAATGGGCGCGGCTTATCCCGGCGGCGGCGTATTCGCTGCACGCCTCGATAGACTTTGCGGATAGCGTGATTGGCCAGCAATCGGCAACACTGAGCGAATTCAGTGCTGGCCAGTTCAAAGCGCAGCTTGCCGCAGCGCGCACCTTCACCCGCGCAGCGGATGTGGCGCAGCTGCGTGCTGCCGGATTGGTTCAGGGCGGCAGCCTCGCGAACGCGGTGGTGGTTGATGGGGCAACAGTGCTCAATCCCGAAGGGCTGCGCATGGAAGACGAATGCGTGCGCCATAAATTATTGGATGCGGTGGGCGATTTGGCGCTGGCCGGTTATCCGCTGCAAGCCCGCTATGAGGGCTTTAAAGCGGGGCATTATATGCATTTCCGTCTGCTGCAAGAGCTGTTCGCGGATGCGGATAATTATGTGATTGAGACGGTGCAGCCGCGCGTTGAGTCGCGTGATACGCAGGCAATACAACAGGAAAGCCATATTGGGCGTGTCGCGGCCTAAGCCGTTAACACTTTCTTCATACTTTAATTGTATAAATAATAATAAGAATATTTCATAATAGATATGGCACATCTGTTGCACGACAGGATTTTATGACTGAGCATGAGTGTACATTTGTTAAACAGAACAGCCCCGTAAGGCAGGAAGCCTCAGGCTTTGCCAACGATACGGGTATGCCGCCTGTGCCGTTGTCTGGTTTTGTTACGCCGCCGCAGCTTAGCGGGAATGCGCATGAGCGCCGCCGGCAAATACAACATAATCTTACTATCCTCGATGAACTCGAGCATAGTATGCAGCGCGCTGTTATTGATGCTTTGCAGCTTGCTGCGCCTCACAGCCAGCACGATGCCGCCCAAATGCTGGTGTATTTAGAGTGGGTTGAAGAAACGCGCCGTTCTTTGAGTGGGTTGCTGTGGCATAAAGCCGCCGAACCTACCTTTATTAAGGCCGATATATCATAAATTTTCTAGTGTTTGTGCCAGGCTGTGCCGGGCGCTCCCCCGGGCAAGAGGTTGCGGCTGTGAGCTAGCAGGCGTCCAGGCGGTAAGTGTTACCAGCTCTAAAGTGAGCGGGAAAAATCCATTAGTATCTTGAGGATAAAGTGTTTGGGCAGAGGCCAGCACGTTTTTCCCCATGCCGTGACGACTGCGCTCTTTAAGACAATTACCCAGCCCCATAAAACGCAGCTCCCGCCCCAGCGCGAACAACGACGAATAGGAAAAGGTCAGCGTTTCCCTGTCCACCATCGGCAGGGCAAACCCGGCGCGCTGTAGCAAACCGCCCGCAGCCCGCATATCCAGCATCGGCGCCACACGCGGCACATGGCGGCCATACAGCTGGCTATCAGCTTCTAAAAAAGCGCGGCGTAATTCGGTAAAACTCTCCCCGCCCAGGCACACAGCAATAAACAACCCATCGGGGCAAAGGCGCTGTGCGCATTGGCGCAGATAGCCTGGCACATCGTTGATAGTGTGCAGATTCATAAAGGCGAGGACGGCATCAACCGGCGCATCCAGTTCTGGCACGCGCTCATCGGCGGCTTTGGGGCTTAAAATCTCACCACAGTTATTTTTTTCTTGTCCCAGCGTGCCGCCCAGCACCCCAAACACATCACCCAAAACCAGTGTGCGGCTAAAGGTGCGGCGGATTTCTGCTAGGCGCTCACACAGGCTGGCGGCGGCAATATCGTAGAGCAGGCGGTGCTCCGGCAATTTTGGTGCGGCGCGGGCTTGCTGGCGGGATAACTGGCGCGTATCAAACAGCAGGGGCGGAGAGGATGGCATGGCAGTTGGATACCTGAAAAGCGCGGCGCGTGCACTGTTAAATATCGTGATTCCGCCGCGCTGCGGCGGCTGTTCGGTGCGAATTGCGGCGCAGCCGGGTTTGTGCGCGGACTGTTTTAGCGGGCTGCGGCATATCAGCGCGCCGCTGTGCGGGCGTTGCGGCCAGCCTTTCGCTGATGGCTTTGGTGTTTGCGGTGCGGGTTGTCGGATGCAGGGAACGTTGCTCACGATGGGGCGCAGCGCGCTGGTCTATGACGAGGCGAGTAAAGCCCTGATACTGCCGTTTAAGCGAGCCGGGCGCACCGATTTAGCGCCGATGCTGGCGCTGCTTCTCTTGCAAGCGGGCAGGGAGGTTTTACAAGGTGCGGATGTGCTGATTCCCGTGCCGCTCCACCCGCTGCGTCTGTTGCGGCGGCGGTATAACCAGTCGCAGCTGCTCGCGGCGGCGCTGGCAAAACTAAGCGGCCACCGGGTGATGCCCTGGGCGTTGAAACGTCGCCGCTATACCCCCCAGCAATCGGGGAGCCACACAGCGCGCCGCCGTAATGTTCGCGGGGCGTTTTCTGTGCGGCGGGATGTGCGCGGGCTTAACGTGGTGCTGATTGATGATGTGCTGACCAGCGGGGCAACGCTGGAGGCGTGCGCCGCGGCCTTAATCAACGCCGGGGCGGCGCGGGTTTCGTTTTTGACCGTTGCGCGCACCCGCGCCGCCGTCGAGGCTGATGATTTGGCCAGTGAGTCGTTTGCTGCGTAAAAGAAAATCGATGGTATCGGTTATGTCATCCAGCGTGATGCCGCCGAGAGGTGCTTGAGAGCGTAAACCTTCGAAGTGTTCGATGCTTTCTGTAGGGGCGCGAAGCACGCCGTTAATTTCTAAAAGATGTACGCGCCAACGTGGGATAAGCGCCGCAGCAAGCGCGGGTATTTCCTTTCTTAACATGATTTTACTGGCGCTATAACTGCTGAAATCAGGGTCATGAGTTGGGTCAGCATCGCCAATGAACAGTTGCATACCGCTGCCGCGTACCAGACGAGCAAGTGCAAGCGGTGTAAGCCTATTTATCTGTTGTATCAATTCTTTACCCTGACGGTCGCGCCATAAAACACCGGCGTTATGTATGACACAATCAAGCGGGGGGAGCTGTTCGGCAAAGCGCGATACAGCTGCCTCGTTTCCAAAATCGGCATGAAGAAAACCTGGCTCTGCCGTGCTGCTATGCCGAAGTACTGTCCACCCCTGCGCTTCCAGATGCTGGGCAATATGTGCGCCGAGTCGTATGCGTCCTCCTGTAACGAGTACCGTTTGCATTTCGCCATTTCTTTTGTTAGAACTCATACTCTTTTGTAGCTGGAGGTATGTATGGCGGCAATTACGATTTATTTAAAGCCTGTGTGCCCATATTGCGATCGGGCAAAGCTGCTTTTAAAGCAGAAAAATGTCACCTGGACAGAATTTAACATTGCGGCAGACCCAGCAAAACGCACTGAAATGCTGGAAAAATCAGGCGGACGCACGACAGTGCCGCAAATTTTCATTGGCGGCACGCATGTGGGCGGCTGTGATGATTTGTATGCGCTGGACAGAGAAGGTAAACTCGATGCGCTGTTGAGCAAAGCCGCGTAATCACTCCGCCGGAATTGTCAAAACGTTGCCGGGAGCCAGCATCTGTTCTAAAAACACGTTGGTATCGTCTTTTTCCTGAACGGGGGAGGGCGTTTCTATCGAAAATTCCCGCAGCTCTTGTTCTATATAGTCAATGTTTTCCATGGCGGGTTTGTGACCCTGCAGCGCGGCATAGCCAAACCAATAAATCGCCAGCTCTAAATTGCGCGGTGCGCCTAAGCCTTGGTAGTAGAGCATCCCTAGATTGTGCTGTGCCAGTTTATTACCTGCCGTTGCCGCATGAGTATACCATTTCATGGCGTTTTTGTAGTCCTGACGCATACCAACGCCCAGTTCACTGTTAACGCCCCAATGATACATTGCGGTCGGGTGATTGAGTTCAGCCGCTTGTTTTAGCCAGTAATTGGCAAAACTTATATTCTGCGGCACACCATTTGTGCCATAAAGATATTTAATGCCGCGCCAGTAATAGTCATCTGCGGGATTGTAGGGACGCACAGGAGCGCAACTGCTTGCAAAAACGAGCAGCATAGAACAGCAAAGGAAAAGCAGTAAGGCACGCATAACCTGATAGTCGCTTGTAAAGATAAATATTGTCTTAATGCGTGTAAAAAATGCGCCCCGATAAACAAAGCTGTTGCGGTATTTTCGGGGCGAGAGTGGTCAAATATTATTTTTATTACAAATATTTAGGCGACTTTAGGTTTATGTTTAGCAGCAGCGTCTTCCAACGCCTTCATTTTTTTTCGGTCTCTTCCTTGGCAAGGCCGTAATGCTCTTTCACTTTGCCAAAAAATTTCTCACGTTGACCGTTATACATCATAATATCGTCATCGGTAAGTTTGCCCCAGGTGCTTTTAATGCCGCCTTTGACTTGTTCGAAAAGACCGTCTGTTTGTTCCTTGTTCATATATATCTCCTGTCATTCTATGAGGTTTGAATGTGACGATTTCAGAATCAAGGCGCGATAGGGGGTTTCCCAGCCGGAATAAGGAAGCCGTAAAGCGAAACAGACTTGGCAGCGCGGGGCGGGGCTGCTATTTCCCTGAGGCTATGACCCTTGAAATCGCGCTTGACCACGGCCTGGCCGCCGACGAATACCAGAAAATCCTCACGCTCTTAGGGCGCACACCCAATCTGACGGAGCTGGGTATCTTCTCCGTGCTATGGTCTGAGCATTGCAGCTATAAATCCTCAAAAATTCACCTGAAAAAACTGCCCACCAGCGCCCCATGGGTCATTCAAGGGCCCGGCGAGAACGCGGGCGTGATTGATATTGGTGATGGTATCGCTGCGGTCTTTAAGATTGAAAGCCACAACCACCCCTCATTTATTGAGCCGTATCAGGGCGCAGCCACAGGCGTTGGCGGCATCCTGCGCGATGTGTTCACCATGGGCGCGCGCCCGATTGCGAACCTTAACGCGCTGCGCTTTGGCGATGCGGCGCACCCGAAAACCCGACATTTGCTGAACGGCGTTGTGGCGGGCATTAGCGGCTACGGCAACTGCATGGGCATTCCCACGGTGGGCGGGGAGTGTGAGTTCCACCCGGCGTATAACGGCAATATTCTGGTCAATGCCATGACGGTGGGCATTGCCGCAAAAGATAAGATTTTCTATGCAGCTGCTGCCGGGGTAGGTAACCCAGTTGTGTATGTTGGCGCAAAAACCGGGCGCGACGGCATTAAGGGCGCGAGCATGGCCTCCGCAGAATTCAGCGATGATGCGGACGATAAACGCCCGACAGTGCAGGTGGGCGATCCGTTTGTGGAAAAATTGCTGCTGGAGGCTTGTTTAGAGCTGATGGCGACCGATGCGATTGTTGCGATTCAGGATATGGGGGCGGCGGGTTTGACGTCGTCTTCCGTTGAAATGGCGGCAAAAGGCGGCATTGGTGTGCGGCTGAATTTGGACGCCGTGCCCCAGCGTGAGGCGGCCATGACGGCCTATGACATGATGCTGTCCGAAAGCCAGGAACGGATGCTGATGGTCTTGAAACCGGGGCGGGAGGCAGCTGCCGAGGCGATTTTCAAAAAATGGGGCGTCGATTTCGCCGTGATTGGCACGCTGATTCAGGAACCGGCGCTGATTTTAGACCATAACGGCGCACAGGTTGCGCATATACCGCTCGCAGCGATTGCCGACGGCATGCCGGAATACGACCGCCCGCATGTGAAAACGCCGCCCGCGCCGCAGTGCCCGGCTGTGTCGTGGCGCTATAGTGCGGCGGAGACGTTAACCCGGCTATTGTCGCATCCCTCGCTCGCCTCCAAACGCTGGATATATGAGCAGTTTGACCGCAGCGTCGGCAATCAAACGCTAGCAGATTCTGGCGGCGATGCGGCGGTGGTTGGGGTGTACGGCACGAAAAAAGCCCTTGCCATGGCCACCGACTGCACGCCGCGCTATTGCCAAGCCGACCCTGTTTTGGGCGGGATGCAGGCTGTTGCTGAGAGTTACCGTAACTTATGCGCGGTGGGCGCAGAGCCGCTGGCGGTGACCAACAACCTCAATTTCGGCAACCCGCAAAAGCCTAATATTATGGGGCAGCTCGTGGGGTGCTTAGAAGGCATGGGGGAAGCCTGCCGCGCCCTCGATTTCCCGATTATTTCCGGGAATGTGTCGCTGTATAATGAGACGAACGGTCAGGCGATTTTGCCGACCCCGGTTGTGGGCGGTGTGGGTCTCCTGAAAGACGCAACGCAGCGCGTTGGGGTTGGTTTAAAGACAGCCGGATTAAGCCTGTTTGTTTTGGGTGAGACCACCGGCTGGCTCGGCTGTTCGCGGTATCGTGAGATTATTGACGGTGTAGAATTCGAAGCGCCGCCGGCGGTTGATTTGGCACTCGAAAAGCGCCACGGCGAGTTTGTGCGCAGTGCGGTTGCGGCTGGCCTCTTGGCCGCGTGTCATGATGTGTCGGACGGCGGGCTGCTCGTTGCGCTGACGGAAATGGCGCTGGCCGGCGGGCAG
>JAJTHO010000194.1 GCA_021297975.1 Alphaproteobacteria bacterium | reverse complement strand
TGTAATCCGGCCACGTTTGAGCGCGACGCGCGGGTTTTGCTGGAATCGGGGTATGAGCTTACTGATGTCACCCCCATTGATCAATTTCATGGCAGCTATCATTTGGAAGTCGCCGCCGCCTTCCGCCATCCCGGTGTCTAAGGCCGCATCCGCGCTGGCTTATCAGATTACCGTTCGCGGTATTCCCATTCATGTTGCGCGAAAGAAAGTGAAGAATCTGCGTCTTACGGTTTTAGCAACGGGGGATACGGCGGTGCGCCTCACTGCGCCGCTGCGGATGCCGCCGGAAAGGGTGCACGCTTTCTTGAGCGATAAAATTGATTGGATACAGAGTAAGCAGGCTGCGTTTCAGCGCCGCCCGGCTAAACCTGCGATGCTCTATCAAAACGGCGAGATGCATCGTTTTCTGGATGATACCTATCCCCTTGTGCTCATTCCCGTCGGCAGCCGTCCGCGTGTTGCGCTTGTTGAGGGGCGGCTGGTGATGTCGGTCTTGCCTGGGATGACCAGTAAGCAGCGCGAGTCGCTTTTATATGGTTGGTATAGGCAGCAACTCTACACGGTTATCGAAGTTTTAATCGAAAAGTGGCAAGCCATTATCGGCGAAAAGGTCAACACCTTCGGCATCAAACGCATGAAAACCCGCTGGGGAACCTGTAATCCCCGTGCGCGGCGAATATGGCTGGGGCTTGATTTGGCAACGAAGCCTTTGTGTTGTCTGGAATACGTCGTGGTGCATGAAATGGTGCATTTATTAGAGGCCAGCCACAACAAGAGGTTTCAAGCACTCATGGATTCGTTTTTGCAGGAGTGGCGGGATGTTAAAAAGTTGCTTTAGGACATAATTTTTGAAGTTTTCTATAATTAGCCAACATAAACAGTCATACGTGGAGCAGCGATATATGTTAACCTTTAAATCCGCAAAAAGCATCCTCCATGTTGGCGGCATTGGCCTTATCCCAAAAGCCCCCGGCACATGGGGGAGTCTCGCGGGGCTTCTCAGCGGCGCAGTTATTGTTGCGCTCTTTGGTGTATGGGCGCTTTTGCTGTGCAGTCTTGCCGCGATTGCTCTTGGGCTGTATGCGGGAAAAATTGTTACCTCCCATGAGCCGATGGACGATCCATCTTGGTTTGTTTTGGATGAGGTTATCGGCATGTGGCTCGTGCTGCTGGTGACGCCGTTCTCGCTCTTTGGCTATGCACTAGCCTTTGCGCTGTTTCGCGTTTTTGATATATTTAAGCCGTGGCCGGTATCGTGGGCAGACCGACGCGTTAAAGGCACCTTCGGCATTCTGCTCGATGATATACTGGCCGCTATGTATGCGGGTGCGCTGATTTTACTGCTGCTCTGAAAACCGCCGCGCAATTTCTTTACAACCGCGCAGGTCAATCTTTCCGGTGGAGAGCAGCGGCAACGCCTCAATAACAAAAATCATCTCCGCCCTCGGCAACCACAAATTGGGCATATCGCTTTCTTTGAGTTTAGAGACCAGCTCCGCCGGGCTAAGCGCGGTACTGGCCAGCAAAACACAAAGCCGCTCGCCCTTTTGCGCATCAGGTATTGACACAACCACGGCGGCTTTCTCGCCCAAAATCCGCTCTATCGTGTCCTCAATCTTACCGTGCGGCACCATCTCGCCGCCGATTTTGCTAAAGCGCGACAGGCGGTCAGTGATGTGGATAAAGCCGTCTGCATCCAGCTTTACAATATCCCCCGTTATATACCAGCCGTCCTGATGCGCCGCGGCGGTTGTTTCCGCATCCCCAATATAGCCGCGCATTTGCGCCGGGGATTTAATCAGCAATAAGCCCTCTTGTTCGGGCGCAAGCAACGCGCCCGTCTCCGTATCCACCACACGCGGCGTGACGCCGGGAATGGGTTTACCCACACTGCCCGCCGCATGACCGCGATGCAGCAAGCCGCCATGCCGTATATCCGGCACGTTCACCGCCACAACGGGCCCCAGCTCTGTGCAGCCGTATCCTTGCAGAATATGCGCCTTTGGCAATTTTTCCGTGAGTAACGCCGCAACAGAATCGGTGAGCTTCTCACCGCCCGTAATCACCTGGCGCACGCTATCCAGCGCGCCGTCCTTTGCCGCAACAACATATTGCCGAACAAACGTCGGCGTTGCGACGAGGATACCGCACTGGTGCTGCTCAATCAGTTTTACCACTGTTTTCGCCTCAAGCGGATTGGGATGATACGCAATCCGCCTCCCGGTTATCGCCGGAAGCCATAAACACGCAGTAAAGCCAAACGAATGAAAAAACGGCAAAATCCCCGCCAAGGCCAGCGACTCGCGCCCTTCTGCGTGCTCCAGCAGTGTTGCGATACTGTCGATATTCGCAATGATGTTTTCATGCGACAGGCACACGCCTTTTGGCTCAGCCGTGCTGCCGCTGGAAAAGAGCACGGTAGCCAGATGGTCTTTGCGCAGTTTCCCATTGCTCCATAAACGGCGCAGCAGGCGCGTGGGCAAAACCAGCGCCGTGATAAACGTTAGTGTGCGCTGCGTTTTGGTAATGCTGCCTTTGGCCTGCTCCATATCAATCAAGGGCACAGACAGAGACAGCTGCAGCTTTTCCATAAACGTTGTTGAGGTAATCACCCTCTCAACCCCCGCTTTTTTTAACGCGCTTTCCATGGCCGCTTTGCCAAGGGAAAAATTCAAGTTAACGGATGTTTTTCCTAATAACACGAGCGCGATATTCACCAGCGCCCCAACAACCGTTGCGGGAAGCAGCACGGCGACATTCTGCGCCGCACCAAGCTGCGGGCTTAACCACCGCGCCAAAACCCGCGCCCCCACCAGCGCCTTTAGCGCCGTTAAATTCTGCCCCATGGAATCGGCGAACAGCGGCGCGAAAGGCCGGCGCTTTGCATGGCGAATAAACCGCCGCGCAAGGGTATCACGGGGGCTATAGCGATGCGGTATTGCTTCCGTTCCCAGCTCAGAAATAATCTGATTGAGCCGCCAAGCAGGCGTTGTTGCCGGAACGGGTTTACCCACCGCAACCGTTACAGGATAGGGCAATCGCTGCGGCCACTTTTTGAAAAAACGCCGCCCGGAAAAGCTGAAAATGCTGCCCCACAGGCGCTCTAAATGAATCGGCACAATCTCTGCGTCGATGCCTTCCAGAATCTTCTCAATGCCGCGCTTAAAGGGCTGAAGATGCCCCGTGCGGGTTAACACCCCTTCGGGGAAAATACAGATATAACCGCCGCTTTCCAAACATGCCCGCGCCGCATCTAACCCCTTGCGCGTTTCCGAAACGCCCCCCGTTCCAAACGGAATCGCCCGAATCGCGTTTAGCACAAAACGGGTGAGCGGCTTTTTCCAGAAGGTGGACAACACCAGAAAGCGCACCGGTCTTCCCGACAGCGCACTGATAAGCAGCCCATCAACAAACGTGACGTGATTCGCGGCAAAAACGGTAGGTGTATTCGGCTGAGGAAAGCGCCGACCGTCCAATCCATCACCCACTAGGCGAATTTTATACACCCGCCGCGCTAGCCAATAAATGGCGGATTCTATCGCATCATAAAGCAGCGTTGGCGCGATAATAATCGCCAGCAGCAAGCCGCAAAGACTGAGCACGCCTGCAAGCGCGATAATGCCCGATGCGCTCAGACCCAATACGCTGCCCAAAAGCCAGAATATACCAGAGGCCAGCAACACACCCAGCATGTCAAAAAAGCTGCTGGCCGCTAAAACACGCCCGCGCTGCGCCTCTGGTGCGTTTTTCTGCAATAGCGTCATCACCGGAACAATAAATAGCCCCGCACCAAAACCCATCAGTCCAATCAGCACCGCCGTGTTCGTATAATCTGTTGCATACCGAGCGCACGCTATCCCCGCCGCACTCAGCAGCAACGCGCCCCAAACAAGCAGCGTCCGCCGCACGCTTTTACCAACAATATTACCGGCGAGCACACTGCCTATCCCAATGCCCAGCGCAAGAAACGAAAACAGCGATCCGGACGCCGTCTCGTCCAAACCCAATTCCGTTTTCCCCAGCAGTATCAACGACAGATAAATCAGACCGCCAAGCAGCCAATAGACGAGACTTCCAAACGTGGCCGACCATAAAATCCGATTGTTTGTAAGCAGCGGCACCGCGCTGATAATCTCACCAAAAGGATTCAGGTTGAATTTCTTCTGCGCATTACCCGCCGCACCTTGCGGCACAAAAAGACAGAGCACCGTTCCCAGCACGGCAATACCAACCAGTATAAGCCCAATGTAAACAGGCTCATCCTCAAAATACTGCCACAGCGTCGCGCCGCTTAACGAGCCCGTAATAATTGCAACAAACGTCAGCATGTTTAAATAGCCGTTTGCCTTCGGCAGATTCTCTGCGCTCATGATTTCCGGCAAAATCCCGTATTTACTGGGGCTGAAAAATGCTGAGTGTACTGCCAGCAAAAAAAGCGCCACCAGCAAATAATCCAGTCCTTGCGGCTGAAACATAAATATAAGCAAAACCGCCAGCATCGCCGGGATTTCCATCGCCTTACTCACCCGCAGCACACTGCTTTTTCGGTATCTATCCGCGAAATAACCTGCATACCCAGAAAACAAAACAAACGGCAGAATAGCTAGCGCGCTGATACCGGCCAGATAACCTGCCCGCGCCGACGCATCGGTTATCAGCGATAACGCCGCCATCGACACTATCAGTTTCAAGGCGTTGTCGTTAAACGCGCCCAAGAATTGCGCGCCAAGAAAGCTCAAAAAACGTGGATTACTGAGGCGAACAGGTGTGTGCATAACAGCCTTTAATTTTACGCATCCTTAGCCCTAAACCCGCCTCTTTACAACCGCCAACACTTTCCCCACATCTTATCCATGAACTTAGACACTTTTACCGATCGCGCTCGCGGTTTTCTTCAAGAAGCGCAAAGTCTCGCCCTGCGGCGTGGCCACCAACAACTCACCGGCGCGCATGTGCTGCAAGCACTTCTCGCGGATAGCGAGGGGCTGTGCCAGAATCTTATCGCAACGAGCGGCGGGGACGCGAAAAAGGCATTTACGGAAACAGAAGCCGTGCTGGCAAAAATCCCCAGTGTTGAGGGCAGCGGCGCGGGCGGACTTCATGCAACGCCGGAACTCGCGCGCGTACTTGATAACGCAAAAAAACTGGCAGCAGAGGCCAACGACCGCTTTGTAACCGTGGAACGGTTGCTGCAAGCCGTGCTGAGCAGCGGCGGCGATGCGGCTAAGGCACTCGAAAAAGCCGGAGTAAACGCTGCAAAACTGGCTGAGGCTATAAGCAAACTTCGCGCCGGGCGCACTGCCGATTCGGCCAACGCGGAAAACAATTTTGAGGCTTTGAAAAAGTACACCACCGATTTCACCGAAAAAGCTCGCAGCGGCAAGCTCGACCCCGTGATAGGCCGGGATGAAGAAATCCGCCGCACCATACAAGTGCTCTCGCGCCGAACAAAAAACAACCCCGTGCTGATTGGCGAACCGGGCGTTGGGAAAACGGCGATTATTGAGGGGCTTGCGCTGCGCATCATCAATGGCGATGTGCCGGATTCGCTGCGCAAGCGGCGTTTGTTAGCTCTCGATTTAGGCGCGCTGATTGCCGGGGCAAAATTTCGCGGCGAATTCGAAGAGCGCCTCAAGGCAGTGCTGAGCGAGATTACCAGCGCAGCGGGTGAGGTTATTCTGTTCATTGATGAGCTGCATACCCTTGTGGGCGCGGGCGCTGCCGAAGGCTCAATGGATGCCTCCAACATGCTGAAACCAGCGCTTGCGCGGGGTGAGCTGCATTGCATCGGCGCAACAACGCTGGATGAATACCGTAAATATATTGAAAAAGATGCGGCGCTTGCGCGGCGTTTTCAAACGGTGTTTGTGGGTGAACCGTCTGTTGCGGAAACCATCTCGATTCTGCGCGGTATCAAGGAAAAATACGAAGTCCACCACGGCATTCGCATCACCGATGCGGCGCTGGTTGCGGCGGCGACGCTCTCAGATCGCTATATAACCGCGCGTTTTCTTCCTGATAAAGCCATTGATTTGGTTGATGAAGCCGCAAGCCGCGTGCGGATGCAGATTGATTCAAAGCCGGAGGCTATCGAAAATCTTGACCGGCGCATTATCCAACTCCGCATTGAGCAATCGGCCTTAAAACGCGAAACGGATAAGGCCAGCAAAGACCGCTTGGAAACGTTAGAAACTGAGCTTGCGGAGCTAGAGCAAGAGAAAACAACGCTGTCCGCACAATGGAACGCGGAAAAATCGAAACACAATGAAATCGGTGCGCTGCGGGCATCGTTGGATACCCTGCGCAGTGAACTTGAGGTTGCCCAGCGCGACGGAAATCTAACCCGCGCCGGGGAGATTGCCTACGGCCTGATTCCCGAACGCACAAAAAAATTGCAGCTGCTTGAAAGCGCGGCAAGTGGAAAACTCGCCGAAGAAGCCGTCACCGAAACAACAATTGCCGGCGTTGTCTCGCGCTGGACAGGCATTCCGGTTGAAAAAATGCTGGAGGGTGAGCGCGACAAACTCCTGAAAATGGAATCCATTTTAGGCGGGCGCGTGATTGGCCAAGAAGCGGCGGTGATTGCGGTGAGTAACGCCATTCGCCGCAGCCGCGCCGGGCTCCAAGATTCCGGGCGGCCAATCGGCTCGTTCCTTTTCTTAGGGCCCACGGGGGTTGGAAAAACCGAGCTGGCGAAATCGATCGCCGCCTTTTTGTTTGATGACGACACCGCGATGGTGCGGATTGATATGTCGGAATTTATGGAAAAACATGCCGTTGCGCGGCTGATTGGCGCGCCGCCGGGCTATGTGGGGTATGAGCAAGGCGGCACTCTGACAGAAGCCGTGCGCCGCCGCCCGTATCAAGTCGTGCTGTTTGATGAGGTGGAAAAAGCGCATCCGGATGTGTTTAATATTCTGCTGCAAGTGCTCGATGAAGGCCGCCTCACCGACGGCCAAGGGCGGACGGTGGATTTTAAAAACACCATTCTTGTGCTCACCTCGAACGCAGGCTCAGACATCATTGCCGAGCAACCGGCGGGAACCAGCGACGAGATTATCCGCCCGCTGGTGATGGATAAGCTGCGCGGGCTTTTCCGGCCGGAATTCCTCAACCGCCTTGATGAAGTTCTGTTCTTCCGACGCTTAGAGGCCGGGCAGATGGGCGCGATTGTCGATATTCAGCTTAAGCGCCTCGCGGCACTTTTGTCAGACAAGGGCATTGCGCTGGATGTGAATCCCGCCGCGCGGGCTTGGCTGGCGAAAGCTGGGTATGACCCGGTATATGGCGCACGCCCGCTTAAGCGCGTGATACAGCGCGAGGTTCAGGACGCGCTGGCGCTGAAAATACTCAGCGGGGATTTGGTTGAGGGGGATACGGCGTTAGTGCGCGAGGAGGGCGGGGTACTGGTTTTTTAGATGAAAAGAAGGAAAATTTTTTTGGTTGCGGTGTCACATTTGGACAGAAGACCTTCTGTTTATAATTAAAACATCGATAGGACTTACGCGTTAACAAGCTGAGAGATATCTGGTAGATGCCTTTAAAAAAAGAGGCAGGAAGATGTCCCGAGCGCGGAGTGTAAATTACAAAGACTACAGCCAGTTTTTGCTGTTAAGCCAGATCAATTATACCCAGACGTACTACGGCGAGCATAGCGAGCAGGTGAGCCACGATGCGTTGAACCGTTACATGCGGGAGGAAGCGCTGCCGCCGCGTATAGTGTGGGATCATGTTCGGGGTGATATAGTGCAATGCACAGACGGCTGCATTGCCGTGGATGACACGATATTGGATAAGAACCACAGCAAGGAAATAGAGCTGGCGTATCGGCAATACAGCGGCAATTACAAGTCTGTAATTAAGGGAATAGGCGTTGTCACCTGCATTTACATAAACCGG
>JAJTHO010000061.1 GCA_021297975.1 Alphaproteobacteria bacterium | reverse complement strand
GCGGGAATATTAGCTGGCTATGCTCAACAAAGAAATGTGTCGACACCTCTGCGGTCTGAAGTTGGATACGCTGCAATAAAAACTGCTAACGAAGCTGACCCTGGGGAATGGATTGGTAACTCATCAGCAGTTATGGCGTACTTTAAGCAAAATGTTGCAGGCCGCTTTTAAAAAATCGCCAGCTGGCTATCTACGTCGCACCGACAGGAATAAACCGGCGCGGCCTACGCCCCCGCCGCAATAAGCAGTGGCGAACTCTTAATATGCGCGGTGATTTTTTCCATCGCCCGCGTTTCAATCTGACGAATACGCTCGCGGCTGATGCCGTATTTATCAGCCAAAACCTCAAGCGTATGCGGCTCATCAAGCAGCCGACGCGCGGCAAAAATCTCTTTCTCGCGGGGCTTTAGCGTTGCCATCGCGGCGCGCAAGATAGAGCGCCGCTTGCGCGTTTCATCCAACTGGAGATAGCGCGTTTCCTGATTATCGCGCTCGTCTTCCAGAATATCCTGCCATTCGCCGCTGCCCTCTTCACTGGCTTTTAGCGGCGCGTTGAGCGACTGATCCCCGCCGGAAAGGCGGCGATTCATATCGGTAACCTCAACGGGGGTTACGTCTAAACTATCAGCAATACGCTGCGTTTGCGCAGGCGTAAGGTCTGTGCCGTCCGCTGCATCCAGGCGATTTTTAAGCCGCCGCAGATTGAAAAACAGCTTTTTTTGCGCCGCTGTCGTGCCCATTTTAACAAGCGACCAGCTATGCAGAATATACTCTTGAATACTCGCCTTAATCCACCACATGGCATAGGTTGCGAGGCGAAAACCCTTATCCGGATCAAATTTTTTAACGCTGTGCATCAAGCCCAAATTACCCTCAGCAATCAAATCGCTCACCGGCAAGCCATACCCCCGGTAACCCATGGCGATTTTGGCAACAAGGCGGAGGTGGCTGGTGACAAGGCGGTGCGCGGCTTTGGTGTCTTGTGCATCGCGCCACTGTTTAGCGAGATGCTGCTCTTCGGTAAAGCTAAGCACCGGAAAGGTGCGGATTTCCGCAAGATAACGGTTTAAGCCGTTTTCCCCGGCAAGACTTGGGGCTAAAGTTGCAGTACTCATAACATCCTCAACAGGCTTTTTAACAGCCCTTTAAACAGACATTTAGCACTCAATGTGCCTGAGTGCTAATATACGCATTTTCCCGCTTTTGTCAAGACCACCACATACCGCTTGCACAGCAGCTTAGAGACGGCTAATCCCTGCTGTGATTACTTAGAGGAGTTTCGATGTTTATTTCCCCCGCCTTTGCCCAAGAAATCGCCGTTGGTAGCGGCACTGCCGCCGCCCCAGCGCAAACATCATCCCTACTAAGCATAGCGCCCATGGTGCTGATTTTTGTGGTTTTTTACTTCCTGATGATTCGCCCACAACAAAAGAAAGTGCGCGAACATCAGAAAATGGTCGAGGGTTTGCGCCGGGGCGATAAAGTTATCACATCGGGCGGTATCATCGGCAAAATCGTTAAGGTTTCCGACGATAACGAAGCAACCGTTGAAATTGCCGACGGCATCCAAATTCGCGTGGTGCGGAGCACGATTTCCCAAGTGCTTTCAAAGCCTGAGCCTGCCAACAGCAACAGCTCCGCCGCTGCATGACGCGCTACACGACAACAAAAACGCTGCTCCTTGCGTTTGTCTGCGCCTTTGGCGTGCTGCTTGCGCTGCCGAATTTTTTTAGCGAGGAATGGCGCACGGCGCATTGGCCAAGCTTTCTGCCGCAAAAAACTGTTAATCTTGGCCTTGATTTACAAGGCGGCTCACACCTTGTTTTACAAGTTGGTCTGGATGAGCTGGGCAAGGAATTTGCTGCCGAGCAGCGTGCCACTGCAACACGCGTGTTGCGCGCAAAAAATCTTGATGCATTGATCACCAGTCAAGAAGGCATGAATCTGCTATTTCGGTTTGATGCGCTTGATAAGGCAGAAGAAGCCGCCAGCGTTCTTAGAGCCGAACGCGGCAACATGCAGGCTGTTTCTGTTGATGATGTTAGCGTAAAAATTGAGTTATCGCCACTTGAGCTGAAAGCCATGGAAGATGCGGCCTTAGCGCGCTCTTTAGAGATCATTCGCGGCCGCATTGATGCAACAGGAACAAAAGAACCCGTCATTCAACGGCAAGGACGCGATAAAATCGTTGTGCAATTGCCGGGCGTGCAAGATCCAGCGCGCGTTAAAGCCTTGATTGGCAAAACGGCAAAACTGTCGTTTCATCTTGTTAACGAAAATGTTGGCGCCAACGGCATCACCAACAGCAATAGCATTCCCCTGCCCGCTAACACACAATTTCTGCCCTTTATTGAGCGCAACACCACCGGCGCGCTGGCGGCTCAAAAAACCTACATTGCCGTGTATCGCCGCGCCATGGTTGCGGGCGATGATTTGATTGATTCACGCGGCACATTTCAGGAAAACAACCCCGTCGTGTCCTTCCGGTTTAATACTGCGGGCGCAAAAAAGTTTGGTAAAGCAACCAGCGAAAACGTGCAAAAATTGTTTGCCATTGTTCTTGATGGCGAAGTCATCAGTGCCCCGCGCATCAATGAGCCGATAACCGGCGGCAGCGGCATTATTAGCGGCAACTTCACGGCAAAATCGGCTGAAGATTTAGCGCTTTTATTGCGTTCGGGCGCGCTTCCGGTTCCGCTGATGGTTATTGAAGAGCGCACCGTTGGCCCCGGCCTTGGCGCGGATTCTATTGCTGCTGGAACAAATGCCGCATTAATCAGCCTCGTTGCGACTGTTGTTTTTATGATTGCGGTGTATGGCCTGTTCGGCGGCTTTGCGACGATTGCGGTTGTGTTTAATCTTGTCTTGATGCTCGCGGTGATGAGCGTTTTGGGCGCAACGCTGACATTGCCCGGCTTAGCGGGCATTGTTTTAACAATCGGCATGGCGGTTGATGCAAACGTGCTCATTTACGAGCGTATCCGCGAAGAGGCCACCTTAGGGCGCAGCGTTACAGCGGCTTTAGAAACCGGCTTCAGCCGTGTGCTGTCCACGATTGTTGACGCCAACGTCACCACGCTGATTTCCGCGCTGATGCTGTACACCTTTGGTAGCGGCCCTGTGAAAGGCTTTGCCGTCACGCTGGCTGTGGGGATTTTAACATCCATGTTTACCGCTGTTGTCTTGACACGCTACATGGTTGTCTCCTGGCTCCATACAACTAAACCAAAGAAACTGCCGATATAATCATGGCTCTTATCCGACTTATCCCAACAAAATCAAACCTGCAGTTTACCCGCTATCGCTATCCTGCGTATCTGCTGAGCGGGCTTTTGGTGTTACTCACCGTGCTGCTGCTCTTTGGGCGCGGGCTTAACTATGGTGTTGATTTTCGGGGCGGACTGGCGCTTGAGCTGCGCTTTAGCGAAGCCGTTACAGCCGATTCTATCCGCGGAAAACTTGAGGCGCTGCAGCTCTCAGACCTAAGCCTCCAGCAATTCGGCAGCAATCAGGATTATATGCTGATTGCCCCTGTTACGGATGAATCGGCGCAGGCGGCGCAGCAACTTCAGGAACGTATTCTAGCAAGCCTTGGCAATAATGTTGAAGTGCGGCGCAGTGAATATGTGGGCCCGCGCGTTGGTGCTGAACTTAAGAAAAACGGTATCTTAGCCGTTGGCTTCGCCCTTTTTGGCATTATGTGCTACATCTGGCTGCGTTTTGAGTGGCAGTTTGGTGTTTGCGCGCTGATTGCGCTGCTGCACGATTGTATTACAACGATAGGGCTGTTTATACTCTTACAGCTTGAATTTAATCTATCCACGATTGCCGCTGTGCTCACCATTGCCGGGTATTCCATTAACGATACCGTGGTTATTTACGACCGGATTCGTGAAAACTTACGAAAATACAAGAAAATGCCGCTTCATGAGGTTATTGATTTGAGCCTGAATGAGACACTTTCGCGCACGATTCTGACCGTGACAACGGTGCTTATTGTGCTGCTTATCTTGCTGTTCCTGGGCGGTGAGGTTATCTCTGGCTTTGCCATTGCCATGCTGTGGGGTCTTTTTGTTGGAACCTATTCCACGGTCTATTTAGCCGCGCCGCTCCTCGCCGCGCTCAACGTGCGGCGCACACTGGAAGCGAGTGATGAGAATGCCGCGGTGGTTGGTTAGGCTGTTAACCGCTTTTGCGGCTATTATAGCCGCGCTCGCGGCGCTGAGTTTTATCGGCCATCTCTGGTGGATTGCCGATCTAGCCGTTCATTTCAGGCCACAATTCGCGTTTATTGCCGCGCTGTTTTTTCTTCTTTCATGGTGCATGCGGCTGCAACGTTACAGCGCCGTGTTTCTTGTTTTGTGGACGCTGCATGCTGCGCCGCTTTTCCCTGCTTGGCTGACTTCAGAATCTGCCGCTTCTTCTTTGAAAAAAAGCGTCGCTGCCGATCTGAGTGTTCTTTTTCACAACGTTAAAATTGATAACAACAATCCTGTTGCCACGGTTGCCGCCGCCGCCGCGCACGATGCGGATATACTTATTTTTATTGAAGCCAGTGAAGACATCAGGGCGGCTGCAGCAGCGCGGCAGACCGATTATCCGCATCAGTTTCCACAAGCCGGTAACCACCAGTTTGAAACCGTGATTGCCAGCAAGCGCCAGCTGATAACAACCGTGCATCATTTTGGTGATTTAGACCGCTTTGTTATTTTAGCACAGGTTAGTATAACGCCAGACCGCCCGATTACACTGGCTATCATCCATCCTGTTTCGCCAAAAACCGCCTTTCACACCCACATACGCGATGAGCATTTGTATCGTCTGGGCGTATTTTTACGCGATCTGCCGGGCGATGTGATTCTTCTCGGCGATCATAATATAACCCCTTGGCATCCACTATATCAGGACATGCTTAAAACAGCTGGCCTGACTAATTGGCGTGGCGGCAGCTTCTGGCGTGCCAGCTGGAACATCCAAGCGCCCGGGTTAACCCGCGTGCCGATTGATTTAGTGGCGACCAGAGGGCTATTATCGTACAATGACCTATATTTTTTAACAGCGACTGCAAAAAGTTCTGATCACAGCCCACAATTCTTTAGCACCGGGGATGTATATCATTGAGGCTATGCTTTAAAGAGGTGCGCATGTTGGCGCGCCTACTCCACTTGAATCAGCTTCCCGCGTTTGCATGGATGCGAAACTGGGAACCAAGCTTTGAAAACGCGGACGAACTGTAATTGCTCGGTAAATAGGCAGATCCTCTGAACTAAAAAAATTGGTTACAGAGGTTGGAACAAAAAGAGTTTTGTAGGTGTAGACCATCTCAATCAGCATGACGCCCTCTCTGGGATCGGCGTTGATTGGTGGTGGGGTTGTTGTTATGTTTGCACCTGAAAAACAAGTCCATTGTGGGATCAAACCCGACGCCGCATCTGGTCTATTGTAGCCGGATATACGTAGTGTTGTTCGAGAGGCAAATTGGTTAGTACCAACATCAAATGGTGATAATGTTTTTCTTGCCAATTCAAAAGAAACTCCAACATCAAAGGATGTTAAGCCACCTTTACGAGATACTAAATCGCCCATGGCAAAGACGCTTTTGCTGACTTTTTGGTTAAGAATGATGTAACGACCTAGTTCGACGGTTCCGAGCACCATTGAGATCAATAGAGGCGCCAGTAGCGCAAATTCTAGTATCTGCAAACCAGAAGTATCTTTTTTAAATTTTTCAAATATTTCAATCATTATGCCCGTTCCTTGCTAGAAAGCTGGTTATAATCATGTTTAACTTTAGTTTAGAAAGGCTCATTTTGTACTATAGTTGTGGTTGTAAAATCTAGTCGCCCCTTAGCAAAACCCGACTCCGGATCCGATCCAATCAAACGAAGTATTGCGCCCAATGGCGTAAAAAAGTTATGGAAATAATTTAATCTATATACAACCAATGCATTTGGAGTCGTGGGGTTTACACCCGTTTCACTGGCCGGACAATCTGCGGTTGAAGATTGTGCTCGTGAAGCAGCAGACGCATCGCTTCCTGGTGAATCCGCGTATGCCGCGATACAAAGGCAATTTTTGTTACGATCCGTGCACGAGCCGTTATAGCTTACCTCTACATTATCAATAAAATCAAAGGTTAATTCATTCATCCGTGCGCTTACAGCAGCGCTGCTGGAATTGGCCGCACTAAGAATCGCATCGCGCCCCACCGCCCTCATAGCATTTTCAGCGATAATGTTCTTCGTGATAATAATCGAAATCTCAAAAATCCCCATCAACAGAACAAGAAAAAGCGGAGCAACTAAACCGAACTCTAGTACTGTCACGCCTTGATTTGACTTGAAAAAGCGGCCAAAAAGGGTTTTTACTTTTCTCATCATAACTCTTCCTTTATTCTTGTGTTTTAGCATATTCTGTGTAGGATTGCAAACAATTGCTAATATTTTACTAAATGGCCGAAATGGGGTTACACATGAATTTATCTTTCCGTATTCTATCCGGAGCATTGTTAACAATCTTACTCGCAGGTTGCGCGCAACAAAAACCTGTAACAAAGGATAAAGCCTCGCTTATCCGCAGCGGTGATGCAACACTGGCCAATGGCGATGCCTTGGCCGCAACGCAGCTTTATGAAGAAGCGCTACAACAGTCACCCCGCGATGCCGGCCTGCAAACCAAAGTCGGTGATGCCAAGGTTGCCTCTGGCCGCGCGGCTGCTGCTTTAACAAATTACCGCCAAGCTCTGGAAGCAAACCCCAGCGACCAACGTGCGCTGTTGGGTGCAGGCCGCGCCTATCTCGTTGTTAACGATGCGGATTCGGCGATTGATGTATTCCAACGCGCAGTGCTGAATGAGCCAACCCCAAAAAACTACGCCGCCCTTGGCACAGCCTATGACCTAAAAGGCAGCCATAAAGAGGCACAAGCGGCATACCGCCAAGGCTTGCGCCTCGCGCCGCAGGATTTAAACGTGCGCAACAACATCGGTCTGTCGCTCGCCATGGCTGGTGACACAGACGCCGGTATCAACGTGCTGCAAAGCGTTGTGGCAGAGCCAAACGCAACCGCTGCGCACCGCTCAAACCTTGCGCTGGTGTATGGCCTTGCCGGTAAAGAAACTGCCGCACGCCGTTTGCTGGAAAAAGACCTGAAAACAGCAGACGTGTCGCGCAATTTAGAGGTGTACCGCAAAATGCGCGGTCTGAACCCGAAAAGCCTGCGTGAAGCGGTGTTGACCGATGCGCCAGCACGCTTAAACCGTTAAGAGTTTAGCTCTTTCAATATAAGAAAGCCCCTCTCCCGCAAGGGTAGAGGGGCTTTTTTTAAGCGCGATTCAGAGTACAACAGCCCCGCAATGGGGAATGAGTATAAGGAAGTAACGGTGCCGGTTTACGCCGGCAACTGTGCCGCCTCACAAAGCGCTGCAACGGCTGTTGCGGCGCTTTCAGTTTCTTGGCCTTGGCTACCTAAACGGCGAACAGCCACGGTTTTATCCGCCATCTCGTTTTTGCCCACCGCCCAGATAAGCGGTACTTTGGCAACGGAATGCTCGCGCACTTTATAGCTGATTTTCTCGTTACGAACGTCCATCACAACCCGCACCCCGGCGCTGCGCAGTTCTGCGGCCAGATTTTCCGCATAGCTAACCGCCTCATCGGTAATCGTGGCTAAGACAACCTGTACCGGTGCGAGCCACAGCGGCAAATTACCTGCATAGTGTTCAAGCAAGACCCCGATAAACCGCTCCAGCGAGCCTAAAATCGCCCGGTGCACCATGTGGGGAACTTGCTTGCTGCCGTCTTCGGCCACATATGACAATCCCAAACGATGCGGCAAATTCATATCAACCTGAATCGTGCCGCATTGCCAATCGCGGCCAATGGCATCGGTGACAACAAAATCCAGCTTAGGCGCATAAAACGCACCGTCACCCGCATTGAGCGTCCAGTTCAGGCCAATAGTGTTACACACATTCTGCAACGCGGCCTCGGCTCTGTCCCAGTCTTCATCGCTGCCGATGCGCTGTTCCGGGCGGGTTGAGAATTTTACCCGCAAGGAATCCGCTAGCCCCAAATCGGTGTACACCTCTTTCATCAGGGTGCACATGGCGATAACCTCAGCCTCCAACTGGTCATGCCGGCAAAAAATGTGCGCATCATCTTGCGTGAACGCTTGCACCCGCATCAGGCCGTGCCGTGCGCCGCTGGCCTCGCGCCGGAAAACTTGGCCGAATTCCGCCATGCGGATCGGTAAATCCCGATAGCTGTGCTGATGGGCTTTATAAAGCTGGATATTCCCCGGACAGCTCATCGGCTTCATTGCATAGCAATGCGAGTGATCATCGGGGATAACAAACATGTTCTCGCGGTATTTATCCCAATGCCCGGATTTTTGCCAAAAGGTGGCATCCAGCATTTGCGGTGTATTAACCTCAACATACCCCGCCGCCGTAATTTTGCGGCGCATATAGGCAATAAGCGTCTGATAAATCGTCCAGCCTTTTGGATGCCAGAAGACACTGCCCGGCGCTTCGTCTTGGAAATGGAACAAATCCATCTCGCGCCCCAGCTTGCGGTGGTCACGCTTTTCGGCCTCCTCCAGCTGTTTCAGATAGGCATCGAGCTGTTCTTGCGTTGCCCAGGCAGTGCCGTAAATGCGCTGTAACTGCGCTTTGGTATGATCGCCGCGCCAATAGGAACCGGCGAGCTTCGTGAGTTTAAAGGCAGTGCCGAGTTTATGCGTGCTGGGCAGATGGGGCCCGCGGCACAGGTCAGCAAATTTGCCTTGGCGATAGAGCGTGATCGTTTCTGTGCCGGGCAGGTCTTGGATAATCTCAGCTTTAAAGGTTTCGCCGATGCTGTTGAAATGGGCGATTGCTTTGTCGCGCTCCCACACCTCGCGGGTAATCACTTCATTACGCGCCACGATGTCGCGCATCCGCTGTTCGATTTTGGGTAAATCATCGGGCGTGAACGCGGTTTCGCGATAAAAATCATAGTAAAAGCCGTTTTCAATGGCGGGGCCGATGGTGACTTGCGTGCCGGGGAACAGTTCCTGCACCGCTTCGGCCATAATGTGCGCCGCATCGTGGCGGATAATCTCAAGCGCCGCCGGGTGGTCTTTGGTGACAATCTCCAGCGTGCCGTCTGTGTCTATTGCGCGGGCGCTATCGCGCGGCTCGCCATTAAAAACAACAGCCAGCGTGCTTTTGGCCAATGATTTGCTAATGGATTCGGCAATTTCAAGACCGGTTGTGTTAACGGGATACTCGCGCACAGCGCCGTCAGGGAACGTTATTTTCATCCAAACTTTATTGCGCAGCGCTCCCTGCGCTGCAAGCCGAATTCGCAGTTACTCCTGCGGCTGCTGCGCCCACCACTTGCGATGCATCGAACAGCGCAGCACAAAGCGGCGCGGCCAGCGATGCCAGTATTTGCCAAGCCGGTAACCGACTAACTTAAGCGCCGTGCGCATTACGGCGCTGGGGATATCTAACGGCTCGTGTTTGAGCAGGTATTTTAGCTCAGACTGCACAAAGCGCAGCCCCTCCCACTCTGCCCGGCCAAAGGCGGTGAGCAGCCATTTATTATGCGCATGCATCACGCCAATATCAAAGGAACGGCGGAATTCTTCTTGAAAGGTATAGTTATGCGAATGGCGCACGGCGGCATCGGCGCAGTAACCATTTTTCCAGCCCAATTCCAGCATCCGGCCAACGGCCAGCATGTCTTCGCCAAAAATCGAACGGGTGGGGAAGCCGCCCACCGCCTCAAACGCCTCACGCCGATACACGCCAAAGGAATTCGACATATAGGCGACTTTTAGACCGTAATGCAGCGCATCCTCCGCCGTTTTCGTGTAGTTATGCGCCCGGTAATTAAACAGGCGGTGATGGGCGGCGATGGGCGTTGCGTCCAGATGCGGCAACTGGCGCCCGCAAACCGCGCCGATTTTGGGGTCTGCATCCAAATAGCGCACCAGGTTTTCCAGCGCATCGGTGCTGTTTAAAATCGCATCTTGAGTAAGAAAAACGAGATAGGGCAACGGCGCGACGCGGTCTGCCATCATCTGCCGCGTGCCGCCGTGGTCAAAGGTTGCAACGTCGATACTCTCAACCTCATAGCCGTAGTCGCGGGCGATTTTTACCGTGTCGTCCGTGCTGCTGGAATCAACAATCAGCACGCGGGCGGGTTTCAGGGTTTGGCTTTGCAATGCCTCTAAGGCCTCGCGCCAAGCAGCCCCCGCGTTGCGCGTGGGGATTAGGACAGCAGTTTTTGCGGCAAGCGCGGCGTTATCGATTGGCATACCGGACTAACAGGTATTGCAGCGAATAAAAAAGTCCATAGGGAAATAACGCCGGGTGTTTACGCAGTAGTCGCAGGTTATTCTCTGCTGAGCGCAGCCGCGCCCAACGCGCCATTTTCTGCCGGTCTGGTTGCCAGCCGCGGCAATGGTGCGCGATAAGATCGGGCAGTATCGTGAGCGTGTAACCTGCGCGACTTAATCGCAACGACGTGTCAATATCTTCTTTGTACATATAAAAATTTTCATCAAAAAAGCCGCCGGGTTGTTTTGACAGACAATGCACTGCTGCTGCTGGAACCAGCATCAGCGCGCCGCAAAGGGCTTTCACGGCGGCTGTTTGTGTCTCTGTTATGGGCTTACCCTGCCCGATGTCATACCAGCGCCCCAACAGCCGGGTGTGGGTTATCCCTTGCGAATCCCAAAGACCGGAAGGGCTATCGGCTTTAATATCATAGCCATAAAGCGGGCTGCTGATAACCGCTTGGGGATGCGCCGCAGAATATACCAAGGCTTTTTCCAGCCAGTCGGGCGCTAAAAAACAATCGGGGTTTACAAACAAAAAATGCGACGTTGCCGTTGATGCCGCCGCAATACCCAAATTGTTGCCTTTGGCAAAGCCAACGTTCTCAACGTTTAGGCGCGTGACTACAACGTCTGATTGTGACAAGGGCGCAACAGCCGCGTCGAGGTATGCGGTATCCGTTGAGCCGCTATCCACCAGCACCAGCTGTTTAATGACCTGTTTTTGCAGGGCAAGCGCGGCAACGGCTTTTTGAATCACCGCCGCGCTGTTGTGGGTGACGATGATTGCGGTGATGTGAAGGGGTGTGCTAGCTGTCATACATGACGCTCAGCCCTAGACCGTTTGCGCAAACCTGTCGAGTCTTTGGACTTCACCCTTACCCTGGGGCGTTCGTTTTACTGCTGCTACTGCCTTTGCTGTATTTGCCAAAACTCAATCTGTTCAGCTTGCCGGGCGAGTACGCCGGGCTTCGGTATGACGATGCGGCGTTGTTTGTCGCACTTTTACTTATTGTAAGCGGATGGTTAAAACGGCTTGAAATACCGCCCATGCCTGCGTGTCTATATTGGCTTGGCTTTTTCACACTTTTTGGTCTTGCAAGCGCGCTGCTAAACAACACAGGCTTGATTGGCATTCTCTACAGCATTCGCTTGGCGGAATATGGGGTATTCTTTTTTGCCGGTGCGCTTGTGAGTGGTCGTCCGTTACTTTTTGGCGCGTATCTAGCGGGTTATGCGCTGCTGAATATGGCGCTTGTGCCGCTGCAACTGGAGGGGCTTGTTCCTGCGTTTACCAGCCAAGACGGCATGGTGATGGGAATTCCGGTGGGGCTCACGGGCGGAACGTGGGAGCTGGGGCTGGTCTTGGTGCTCTTGTGTGCGGCGCTGGTGTTAACGCGGGTGCATTGGGCGGTGCAGGTTTTGGGGCTCGTGCTTAGCGCGGTGACGCTGCAATTTGTTGCGGCGCGGATTCCTTTTTTGTTGATTATGCTGCTGTTGAGTGTGCCTGTTTTTCGGCTGGTGCTGTGGTTGGATTGGCGCTGGCGGATTACCGCGCTGTTGACATTGGTTTTGGTGGGGCTTTTGGTTGCTAACAACGTGCGGCAAACGCCGCTGGGGGATAGGCTGTCCAGCCTCACCTCTGGTGATAACGCCGTTGCGGTGCGGGTGTTGTTTCGCCTTGCGGATACAAGCCAAGGGGTTCGCGATATTAACGCCAACGTGATTTATGGTTTACTGCCAAACACAGACAACAGCCTGCTGCGCCGGGCGGAAAAGACCGCGCTGGCGTGGCGGCAGGTGCAGCAATCCTGGCCGGGACTTGAGGCATGGATAGGCCACGCGCCCGGAAGCCGGGGCCCGGCGGTGGATATGGCG
>JAJTHO010000085.1 GCA_021297975.1 Alphaproteobacteria bacterium | reverse complement strand
GCCAGCACGAGTTTACGGAAATTTTCGGCCTGCTTGGTTTTATCGGATTTCAGCTCCAGCTGGGTCAATTTCGTGACCCCTTCCACGAGTTTCCGAATATTCGCGCCGAACAGCTTTTCGATTTCCTCACTGGTGGCGTCGGTATCCTCAATCGTATCGTGCAGCAAGGCGGTGATGATGCTGTCGGTATCAAGGCGCATGTCGGTGAGGATGCCGGCGACTTCTAAGGGGTGGGAGAAATAGGGGTCGCCGCTGGCGCGTTGCTGCGCACCGTGTTTTTGCATGGCATAGACGTAGGCGCGGTTGAGCAAGCCTTCGTCCGCCGTGGGATCGTAGGCTTTTACCTTTTCAACGAGTTCGTATTGGCGGAGCATATTTCTTTATAGACTATAGCAGCCGGATTACCAAATCGCTAGCGTTGCGGTTTGGTAAGACGCCGTCCTCTTTCACTCGAGATGTCATCCTGAGCGGCGCAAAACCGATAGGTTTTGCAGAGTCGAAGGATCTCCCTTAGAATGCCGGGAGATTCCTCGGCGGCACAAAACCTTACGGTTTTGCTGGCTCGGAATGACGTCACTCAAGGCTATAAAGCCTGTGCCGCCGCTAGGGCATCATAGGTAATAATCGCACTCGCCCCGGCGCGTTTGCAGCAGATGAGCTGTTCTAACAGCACGGGCAGAAAATCCGCCGCGCCCATCGCCGCCGCCGCGTGCAGCATGGCGCACTCGCCGCTGACGATATAGGAAATCAGCGGCAGTTCGGTGCGGCTTTTCAGCGCAGCAACAATATCCAAATACGGCAAGCCCGGCTTTACTATCAGCATATCCGCGCCTTCCGCCGCATCGCGCAGCGCCTCTTTCACCGCCTCGCGGCCATTACCGGGGGGAAGCTGATACGACAGTTTATCCGGGGGCCCGGCCTGTAAGCCCCCTGCCCCCACCGCGCCGCGAAAGGGCGTATAGAGGCGGCTGGCGAATTTTGCGGCATAGCTGATAATCAGCGTGTCCGGAAGGCTTTCCGCTTCCAGCGCCGCGCGGATAGAGGCAACCCGCCCGTCCATCATATCGGACGGCGCAACCGCATCCGCGCCCGCCCGCGCTAGAATCAGCGCCTGCTGCGTGAGCACATCGACGGTTGCATCGTTGGCGAGCTGTCCGTTTTCCAAGAGGCCATCATGCCCATGATCGGTATAGGGATCGAGGGCGATATCGGCAATCAGCCCCAATTCCGGCACGGCGTCTTTCACCGCTTTCAGCGCGCGGCACAAAATGGAATCGGCGTTCAGCGCTTCGGTCGCTGCGCTGTTTTTTAAGGGGTGCTTTACTACAGGAAACAGCGCCAGCGCCGGGATACCGGCTTTGTGGGCGGCTTTGGCAACCTCCACCACCCCTTTAATCGAAAGACGGTGCGCCTGTCCCAATCCGGGAATAGGGGTGTTTTCGGCTTCATCATGGACAAAAACGGGCAGAATCAAATCAGCCGGGCTAAGACTGGTTTCCGCCGTAAGCGCCCGGCGCCAAGGGGTGAGGCGCAAGCGGCGGTCTCTTGTATAGGGGGCTGTTTTCATGAATCTTTCGCGCATCAAAAAAAATGTTCTTGTTTAATTGACTTTTAATCAATAAACAGTAGGGCAATTAGTATAAAGCAACAACACTCTACGGGACAAATTTTTATGAAACAAGCGTATATCGAAGCCTTTCGTCTTTTGGAACGCGTCCACCGCCAGTTCCTCGAAGTCATCAAGGCCGAATTAGACCGGGTCGGCGTTCAGGATATCAACAACGTGCAGGCGCTGATTCTGTTTAACATCGCCGATGACGAGCTGACCGTTGGCGAATTAACCAACCGCGGTTATTATCTCGGCTCCAACGTGTCGTACAACGTGCGGAAAATGGTGGAAAATGGCTATTTAGAGCAGCAACGCTCTACCCATGACCGCCGCTCTATCCGCGTGAAACTATCGGCTAAGGGTTTGAAACTTTCTGAAGATATGGCCGCTTTCTTTGATAAGCACGCGAAAGCGTTGAAAGACAGCCCGATTACAGAAAATGACCTCAAAGTGACCAGCGATGCCATGCGCAAGATGGAACGCTTCTGGGGCAACATTATCAGCTACAGCCCGTTCTAAACGGTTTAGTTCACGACAAAAAACAGCGCCGGACGCGCACCCGGCGCTGTTTTTTTATGCTTTTTTGTTGCTAAAGACTATGCCGCCTTCTGCTTAGCGTCATGAATCCGCCGCTCAACCTCGAAGCGGAAATGGCGCATCAGCCCCTGAATCGGCCACGCCGCCGCATCCCCCAAGGCGCAGATGGTGTGCCCCTCGATTTGCTTCGTGACCTGCAGCAGGGTATCAATCTCAGACACCTCGGCATTGCCCACCGCCAGCCGCTCCATCATCCGCCACATCCAGCCTGTGCCTTCGCGGCAGGGGGTGCACTGGCCGCACGATTCATGCTTATAAAAATGCGACAGCCGGGCGATTGCGGCCACAATATCGGTGGACTTATCCATCACAATAATACCCGCCGTCCCTAAGCCCGATTGCACAGCGCGGAGCGAATCAAAATCCATCAACACCGTATCGCAAATCTCTTTCGGCAACAGCGGCACGGACGAGCCGCCCGGAATAATCGCCAGCAAATTATCCCACCCGCCGCGAACGCCGCCCGCGTGTTTTTCAATGAGTTCTTTCAGCGGAATACCCATTTCTTCTTCGACGTTGCAGGGATTGTTCACATGCCCAGAAATGCAGAAAATCTTGGTGCCGGTGTTATTCGGGCGGCCAAGCGCCGCAAACCATGCGGGCCCCCGGCGCAGAATTTCCGGCGTCACGGCAATGGTCTCAACGTTGTTAATCGTCGTCGGACAGCCGTACAGCCCAACCCCCGCCGGGAACGGCGGCTTTAAGCGCGGTTGCCCCTTGCGCCCCTCTAAGCTTTCCATCAGCGCCGTTTCCTCACCGCAGATATACGCGCCCGCGCCGCGATGGAGCACAATGTCAAGGTCATAGCCGCTGCCGCAGGCGTTTTTACCAATGAGTCCGGCGGCATAGGCCTGATCAATCGCCACTTGCACGTTGGAGGCTTCGTTGTAAAACTCGCCACGAATGTAAATAAACACGGTGGCCGCCTGCATCGCAAACGCCGCAACAAGGCAGCCTTCCAGCAAACGATGCGGATCATGGCGCAGAATGTCGCGGTCTTTACAGGTTCCGGGTTCGGACTCATCCGCGTTGACAACGAGATAATGCGGCCTGTCCTTCACCTCTTTCGGCATAAAAGACCATTTCATCCCGGCGGAAAACCCCGCCCCGCCGCGCCCGCGCAGGCCGCTGTCTTTTATTTCCGTGATAATCGTGTCGCGGCCTTTCTCTAACAAAGCCTTGGTGTTATCCCAGATGCCGCGCCGCTTTGCGCCCTCAAGCCCCCAGTCGTCCTGGCCGTATAAATTGGTGAAAATCCGGTCTTTTGGGTTGAGCATATCGTTCCTCGTATGGCTTAACTAGCCTACCTTCAATCGGGTTTCAAGCAGCGCGGGCGCGTCCAAATGCACCCGGTTAGGAAGCCGCAGCCGCGCTGTGCCTTTTGCTGTTACAAGCTCCACCGACAACTGCGTTGAACCGGGCTTCAGCGCCGCCATGTATTTTTCAAAAATCTGCAATTGCGCGAGGCCGTCCACACTCAGCGTCAGCGTGCGCAGGCGTTGCGGCAACACATCCACCAGTTTGTCGATGCCCTGCACGGTGATACGCGGCGCGTCTGAGCCGTCGGGATTGCTGCCCGCCTCAACCTCCAGCAATACCAGTGTGCCCGGCTCTAAAATCTCCCGCGATGCCGCAAGCACTTCGGAAAACACAATCACTTCATAACTGCCCGATGTATCAGTGAGCTGAACAAAGGCATAGCGGTTGCCCTTGGCGGATTGCCGCTCTTTTCGCCCCAGCACCACCCCGGCCAGCGTTTGCCGCCCGGCTTTTGCCACCTCGCGCCAGCGGGTTATTTTCAAGCGGTCAAGGAGCACCTGATACGCCTCCAGCGGATGGGCGGACAGATAAAAACCAATCGCTTGAAATTCGCGGGATAGTTTTTCGAGGAGCGGCCAATCGGCAGCGGGCGCGGCATTGGCTTTTGGCCTAAACCGCACCGGCTGCGGCAGCGCATCACCAAACAGCGACGGCGTTGCCTCATCTGCCACTTGATTGCCCTTAGCATAATGAGCAATCGTTTGCTCAATTTGCGCGAATAATTCCTGACGGTTTTGGGATAAGCAATCGCACGCACCGGAATTGACGAGACTTTCGAGGGTGCGTTTATTGAGGTGTTTTGTGCCAACGCGGCTGACCATATCATCAAGCCTGGTAAACACGCCGCCGCTTTGCCGCGCGCTCGCTATCGCCTCCGCCGGGGCGCGCCCCACGCCCTTTAACGCCGCCAGCGCGTAGCGAATCGCTCCCTCCTCCACCGTAAACAACACGCCCGATTGATTCACCGATGGCGGCAAGACGTTGATACCGCCCGCGCGGCAATCATCGCGGTATTCCGCCAGCGCATCAGTGTCATCCATATCATAGCTCATCACAACGGCCATGAATTCAACGGGGTAATTGGCTTTTAGCCACGCGGTTTGATAGGTCAGCAGCGCATAGGCCGCCGCGTGGGATTTGTTAAAGCCGTAATCGGCAAACTTGGCAATTTGCGCAAAAATTTGCTCGGCCAGCGGCGCGTCTAAGCCATTTTTCACGCAGCCATCGACAAAAATCGCCTGCTGCGCGTCCATCTCGGCCTTGATTTTTTTGCCCATCGCCCGGCGCAGTAAATCCGCGCCGCCAAGCGTGTAGCCCGCCAGCACCTGCGCTGCCTGCATCACCTGTTCTTGGTATATCATCACACCGAATGTTTCGCGAAGCACCGGCTCTAAGCGCGGGTGCAGGTAATCCGGCTGTTCCTCACCGTGTTTACAAGCAATGTAGCGCGGAATGTTGTCCATGGGCCCCGGACGGTAGAGCGCAACCAGCGCGATAATGTCGGTAAACCTGTCCGGGCGCATTTTTTTCAGCGCATCGCGCATGCCGGCGCTTTCAAGCTGGAACACCGCCGTGGTGTCACCGCGCGCCAAAAGCTGAAAGGTTTTCTCGTCATCGAGTGAAAGCTCATTCATTTTAACGTCAATGCTATTGTATTTCTTCAGCGCATCGACCGTTTTTTGAATAATAGTCAGTGTTTTCAGCCCCAGAAAATCGAACTTCACCAGCCCGGCTTTTTCCGCATACTTCATGTTGAACTGCGTCACCGGCATCATGGCGCGAGGATCAGAATACATCGGCACCAGTTCTTGCAAGGGTCTATCGCCAATCACAACCCCCGCCGCGTGCGT
>JAJTHO010000197.1 GCA_021297975.1 Alphaproteobacteria bacterium | reverse complement strand
TTTTGCGTGATGAGTGTAACCGTTCCCGGCCAAGCCCGCTCTAAATCCCTGAGCGCGAGATGCCCGGCATTGGGCGCAACCTCGGCGAGTTGGCGGCGGCGCTGGTTGTAAAACTGCTGCACCTTGGCGGGATTGCGGGCAAAGGCCTCCGGCGTTGCAACATCCTCAACCCGTTCGCCTTCCCATAAGCCGCCCGCATCGCGAAACGTCTTAACCCCCGAATCCGCCGACATGCCCGCGCCGGTCAGGATAACAATGTGCGCGTTTGCGGCAAGGCGGGGCAGGGGGAAGGATGCGGCTAAAGACATGCTTTAGTGTTTATCCGCTCCCCACAACTCCTCAAGCCTTTTAACCCTGCCGCTGCCGTATTTATAGCGGGTGTAATGCCCCTCGTTTTTCTGGTAATAATCCTGGTGATAGGCTTCCGCAGCAAAAAACGGCTGGCGCGGCTCTATGCGGGTGTAGGCCGTTTTGCCGCCGAATTCTTTTTCAATTGCGGCTTTGCTGTTTTCAGCAGCCAGCTTTTCCGCGTCCGTTCCATAAAAAATCACCGTTTGGTAATGGCTGCCCTTATCGGCGAATTGCCCGTTGGGGTCAAAGGGGTCAATGTTCTGCCAATACACATGCAGCAATTGGGCGTAACTAACGCGGGCAGGGTCATAGGTTATCTCAATCGCCTCAACATGGCCGGTTTTTCCGCTGCTTACGGCGTCATAGTTGGCAGTTTCCGCCGCGCCGCCGGTATAGCCGACGATGGTTGCCGACACGCCGTCCAGCCGATCAAACCCCGGCTCCATACACCAGAAGCAACCCCCAGCAAAAACGGCTTTTTCAGCAGCGGCGGGGGATGCAGTCATGGCAAGGAGTCCTAAAGTTAAGGCGGCGGCGCGGAGGCGATGTTTAAAGCGTGTGTTCATACTGTCTATTCGCGTAGAGCGCGAGAAAGGTTACACGCCGGCATCAAGGGGGATTAACACCTCATTGCGGCGAAACATCGGCAGGGTAAAGGGATCATCGTAATAGGCGTAAACCGGCGCGCCGCTGATGCGCAGGCCTTCGGCTTTTATGAAGCTGCGCAGTTTCTGCTCATTTTCCGCAATGGCAGTGTCGCTGGCACGACCAGAAAACTTGATAACGGCATAGCGCGTTGCCGGCATCTCAACTAGTTTCATCCCGGCTTTATCGGGCGCGGGGAGGGCTTTTTTGTCTTTATCCGCCGGCATAATGAATTGCAGTCGCCAGCCCGGCGCTTTCGGGTCTTTTATCTGTGTGACGGGAACCGTCATGGGAATATTCGCCGCCTCAATATAGCGAAACAGCGGCATAAACGCCGCACTCGCAGCCTCGCGCCGTTCGGCATCGGGCGCGGTCATTTCCGCGAGCAAGAGCGGCGGGTATTGCCGGATTTCAATCGGGCTTTCCGCCGCGCTGATTTTCTCAACGGTATAGGCGGGTTGTGAATATTTACTCACGCTAGAGCAGCCTGGTAAAATTGCGAGAAGAGACAGAAGAAGTGTTTTGATACGCATCTATAGTATATGGGGTGCGTTAAGCCATATGTCTATGGGGGCTATGAGCCGCCAGAAAATAGCCATGTGCGGCATTGACAGCCCACCCGTCCTCTGTCATCTGTCATCAGTTTTCTGGAAATGGGGCCATAGCTCAGCTGGTAGAGCGCGTCGTTCGCAATGACGAGGCCAGGGGTTCGACTCCCCTTGGCTCCACCAGCCTTCGCTCGTTGAGCTTTGGCTCGGCAAGCCAGCCGAGCACGGCGAAGGCGTTTAGGCTTGTAGAGCCAAAAACAAGCAGTTAAGCGGAGGCTGTCGCGCCGAAGTGCCGTGCGCGAAGTCGAACTTTTGTCCGGAGATATCCGGCGTACATAGCCCGTAAAGTAATCATATACGCGACGGAAGTGCTTTAGAGCTGGTCTTTACGAAGAATCTTCCCCGCTTGCGGGGCTTGATGCACATGGAGTTGCACCAAACCCCGTGCGGGTTTATTTTTAAAATTGATACCGCAGACCAGCCTGAACAATATTGGATTTCGCGCTGTCGCTATCAAACCAATGGCGATGCGTATAGCCAACATCGGCAATCCATTTGGAGCTAATGCGATAGCCAACTCCGGCACGCAGCTGACCAATGGGGGCTTCATTCTTAATATCTTCAATGTTAATGCCGGATACTTGAGTTTTGCTGCCTTTGCTGAAGCCATAGCCTAGACCCGCGCCAACATACGGAGTAAACGAGCTGTTCATTTTAATATCATATAAAGCATTGGCAATTAAACCATATGTTTTTCCGTCTAAGCTTGCATCTACGCCAACGCCATTGACCTTTAAAGTATCAAGGTTATTTTTCTGGTAAAATGCCTCTAGTTCTGGACGTAAACCGTTTGCAAAGCTGTAGCCTGCAACGGCGCTGCCACTGAAGCCGCCTTTAAAATCGGTTTCGAGATTGATGTTTCCTGATTTGTAATCATCCCGGCTGTAAGTGCCATAACCCGCACGAACCCCTGCATAAAAGCCCTGACTATTGCTGTTTGTATCCTCGGCGCGTGTTGTTGAAGTCAGTAGTACAGTTAAGATAGCTGTTGTGGTGAGTAAAGTTCTATGTTGCATGATTGCACCCTCGTTTGTGTTGAAGACAAGACTGCAGCGGCCTAAGCCGCGCAGCCGGGTGTTAAGAACCATTTCCACAAGAGAATGGCACCGCGCTTTTGGCGCGCGTGCGCGCTTGTACATGACGCAGTCACCCGGCCATAAGCCAGGGTGACGCATATGTTTTTACAGTCCCTGCGACGGGACTGCTTGCGGAAAAGGGTTCTTAAGCCCTACAATCGGGACATACCGATTGATGATTATTAAGTAAGCGAGGTTGCGAAATAAACCAAGTAAAAACTTTGAATGCAGCCATAGGCTGTCAATGCGCTCTGTAGGCGCACACCTCTTGGAAGTTGCCGCTTTCTAATAAAATAACTTAAGTGCTACCTTCACACCACCTTGCATTTTCCTCCCACCTGCTTAAATATACGCGAAACAAACGATAAAAACGAAGCAGCAAGCTGCATAACCGTTTGCGAGTAGCACAGCCAATTCTTAGCTCTGCTTCCCCTCAATATCCTCTTGTAAAATACGCTCAAGCTCCTCGCGGCGCAGACGCCCAAAGCTCACAAGCTCTCGCTCGTTATCAAAAAAATCAAAAGACTTTTTCAGTGTCGCCTCATCATGGCGCAAAAACTGGGCGGCTCTATACTGCATATCGGATTCAGTTTTACCCAAGAAAACCATCGCTTCCTGCGCGAGCCGCAAGGAGGAATCGAGTGTCTCGCGTTTGAAATAGGCAACGCCAAGCTTATGCAATTCATAGGCATGGCGGCGATTACGCGCCCGCGCATAGATGGTTAAATTCGGGAATTCTTCCCGTGCGAGGCGGACGATGTGTAGGCAGCTTTCAATATTGCCAACCGCAACGATGAGCAGCTTTGCGGTTGCCGCCCCTGCATTGCGCAAAACGTCTAACCGTGTGGCATCGCCAAAATACCCTTTATAGCCAAATTTACTCAGCAGCTCGATTTGATCAGGGCTTTTTTCCAGCACGGTGATTTTAACGCCTTGCCCGCTGATAAAACGGCCAACAATTTGTCCAAACCGCCCGAAGCCAGCAATAATCACGCTGTTTTGTTCGTGAATATTATCAAAATCCCGTTCGGGCAAAACGGTCATGAAACGCGGAATGACATACCGGCTATAAAGCAGCATTAACACCGGCGTTGTTGCGATGGAAAGAGCCACTAAGAGTGTGAGAAATTTTGCTTGCTCCGGGTCGAGAATTTTCAATCCGCCAGCAAATTGAAACAACACAAAGGCAAATTCGCCGCCTTGGGATAAGATGAAGGCAAGGCCAAGTCGATGCTCGGTATTCAGCATAAAAAAGCGCGCCAACGCAAACAGCACAAGGGCTTTAACCGCAATCAATCCTAATACCGCAAGCGGTAAAACAACGGGATATTTTGACAAAAGAGAAAAATCCATTCCCATGCCAACGGAAATAAAGAACAGGCCTAATAATAAGCCCTTAAAGGGCTCAAGATCCGTTTCAATGGTGCGCCGATAGGCCGAGTTGGCAAGCACCACACCCGCAACAAACGCCCCCAAAGCAGGCGACACGCCCACAAGCTGCATCAGCAGTGTAATGCCCACCACAAGCGCGAGTGACGTCGCGGTGAAAACCTCCCGCAAGTCCGTTTTCGCGATAGTGCGAAATAAATGCGGGGAAATATAACGCCCAGCGGCAATGACACTGGCGATAACAACCGCAACGGCGAGGGCTTGTATCCATCCGGCGGTGTCTGAAAAAATGTTCGTTGCGTGCGCGGCGCTGTCAACATCATGCAGCGCCAGCAGCGGCATCAGCACCAAAATCGGAATGACCGCGATATCCTGAAACAACAAAACCGAGAAGGCATTTTCCCCCACGGGCGTTTGCATTAAGCTTTTTTCTTTTAAAATCTGTAACACTAAAGCCGTTGACGAGAGGGACAGCGCCATCCCCACCGTTAAACTGGCCTGCCAGGAATAGTTTAAACTGATGCCAATTGCCGCAATCAAGATGCTGGTGCAGCATACCTGCAAGCCGCCCAGACCAACAATAAACCGACGAAGTCGCCACAGCATGGCGGGTTCAAGCTCAAGACCAATCACAAAAAGCATCATCACCACGCCAAATTCGGCAAAGTGCATTATTTTTGTTGCATCACCAATAAAGCCAAAACCAAAGGGGCCAATTAAAATCCCGGCGGCTAAATAGCCGAGGACAGACCCAAGCTTAAAGCGGCTAGCCAGCGGCACAACCACACAGGCAGCAACAAGGAAAATAAAAACGTTGAACAGAACGGATGCATCCATTGCGTAGTTATAAACGGTTGGGTATCAGGGGGCAACACGTCTGACGATAACCACCACTAAGAACTAGATTTTTTGGCGGTGGCGGGTGACAGAACAACAGGGGAATAGGATGCGCTCAAGTGCTCTGAAGGAAAAAATCACCGACCTTTATGAGGGCGATTCCATCGCCGCGCACCGCTTTCGTTATGTGCTGCTGGGCTGTGATATCGTGACTATCCTTTTTCTTATTGTCGCGACGTTTTTTTATGGCAGCCGTACCACGGAAATTATCGATGCTGTGTTTGGTCTCTATATCGCGGTCGACTATGCGGCACGGCTGTGGATAGCACGAAAAAAATCAGCATTTCTTATCAATCCACTGAACATTGCCGATGCGGTTGTTATTATATCTTTTCTTGCGCCGCTGCTGGGGGCAAATTTTGCCTTTTTGCGGGCGCTGCGCGTGTTGCGTTT
>JAJTHO010000129.1 GCA_021297975.1 Alphaproteobacteria bacterium | reverse complement strand
GGCTGCCTTGGCCAGCGGCATGGAAGCGGCGCTGGGTAGATCAGAAAAACAACGCTCTGCCGCACTGCAGCGCGCCTTGGATTTCCGCTCGGATAGTGTGGCACAACAGTACCTCCGCGTCTTGCTGCAAGATTAACAGCCTCGCCTAAGCCTCTAAAGTTCTGTTGTATTCATCCAGCCACTGCCGCTCCGCCGCACTTAGCAGCGCGGCATCCATCAGCGCATCATCAAACGCCGCCCGCGTCAGCGTCTCAAAGCCCAACATTGCCCGCTCCGCGCCCACTGGCTGCGGCAGATCATCC
Organism: Alphaproteobacteria bacterium; assembly: GCA_021297975.1. Classification (GTDB taxonomy): domain Bacteria; phylum Pseudomonadota; class Alphaproteobacteria; order JAJTHO01; family JAJTHO01; genus JAJTHO01. Next base: position 9,215 of record JAJTHO010000129.1, on the reverse strand, counting down.
CGAACCAAAACAAGGTTTTCGAGGCGAATGCCAAACCCGCCTTCTTTATAATACCCCGGCTCATTCGACAAAATCATCCCCGGCAGTAACGGCTGACTAAAGCCGCGTTTGCTGATGCTCTGGGAGCCTTCGTGCACCGATAAAAACGCGCCCACGCCGTGCCCCGTGCCGTGGTCATAATCCAGCCCAGCCTGCCACAGATATTGCCGCGCCAGAACGTCCAGCTGCCCGCCGGTTGTGCCCAAAGGAAAACGCGCCACTGCCAAGGCAATATGCCCCTTTAACACAAGCGTATACGCCCGCCGCACCGCATCCGGCGCGGGCGTATCCCAAAGCCACACCGTCCGCGTCACATCCGTTGTGCCGTCGCGGTATTGCCCGCCCGAATCTATCAAGAGAACATCGCCCGGCTGTATCACCCGGCTGCCGCGCTCGGGGGCGCGGTAATGAACAATCGCGCCGTTCGCGCCGCTGCCGACAATCGGCGGGAAACTTGGCATAACATAAAGCTGCTGCGCTGCACGATATTCCGTCAGCCGCTCGCCCGCCTCAAACTCCGTAACATCGCGTTGCCGCACTTCACCCCGCAACCAAGCCAAAAATTCCGTCAGCGCCGCCCCGTCACGCTGGTGCGCCGCCCGTATTCCCGCCTGTTCCGTCTGATTTTTACATGCTTTCGGCACTAAACACGGATTTTCCGCCAGAATCCCGCGCTCCCCCGCTAGGCTCAGCAGTCCTATGGAGGCAGTATCCTGATCAAACAGCACCGTTCCTTGGAACTCTTCCAGCGCGGCAATCAATTCCCCGCGCATTAATATCGCCTCGTTCGCTGCTGTTATTAAACCATAACGGCACACCAGCGGCGTAAACGGCACATCCCGCCCGCGCACATTTAAAAGCCAGCACAGCGATGCGGGATCAGACACCACCAGCGCCCCCGCGCCCTTTTGCGCCATAAAGTCCCGCACGACCGCCAGCTTTTCCGCGCTGCTGCGCCCGGCATAGCGCTCTTCATGCGGCTCAATCTCGGATAGCGCCGCCGCCGGGCGATTTAGCCACAACGCCGCCGTATCAACGGGATATAACTCAATCACCGCCTCATCACGCCACGGCTTTAACTGCTTTTCCGTCCAGTACCACGGGTCATAGGCAAGGCGCAGCGTCCCTGCTGCTCCTATCCGTTCTTTCAGCCAGCCACGCGGAGACAGCTCACTGCTTAATACAACCTCAAACCGCGCCGCATCAACCTCTTGCCGCGCCTGCACCGTATAGCGGCCATCAACGAACAGCGCCCCGTGCTGGCGCGTGCCCTCAAGAACTAAAAAACCCGCAGAGCCGCTAAAGCCGGTTAACGCAAGCAGCATCTCCTCATGCGGCGGCAAGTATTCGTTTTGGAATTCATCCGTGCGGGGCAAGAGATAGTAATCGGGTATGGTCATATATATTTTTATGTAGCAACAATTCGCCCATCGACAATCTTTATCACCCGATCCGCGCTTTTCGCAAACGCCGCATCATGGGTAACAACCACAACCGCCCGCCCGGCTTCATGCGCGAGACCCCGCAAAATATCCTGCACCGCTGCGCTGGAATGGGTATCCAAATTCCCCGTTGGCTCATCCGCCAGCAGCAGGCTGGGCTTATTCGCCAGCGCCCGCGCAATCGCAACCCGCTGGCTTTGCCCTCCGGAAAGCTGGCGCGGCAGGTTGTTTTGCTTATCCTTAAGCCCCAAATCCGTCAGCAAACTGCTCGCGCGCGCCCGCGCCTCCGTATCTGGCATCCCGGCGCGCTGCATGGGGAGCAGCACGTTCTCCAGCGCGGTGAACTCCGGCAATAAAAAGTGCGCCTGAAACACAAAGCCTAAGTGTTTCAGCCGCAGCGCGGTGCGCGCATCATCATTAAGCGCAGAGGTCGCCTGCCCCAGCAGCATCACCTCGCCCGACGTTGGCCTATCCAAAAGCCCCAAAATATACAGCAAGGAGGATTTCCCCGAACCAGACGGGCCAATAATCGCAACAAACTCACCGGTGCGAATCTCCAAATTGGCATCATCGACAAGGGTTGCCGGCACATCCCCAGTTAAAACCCGGCGGATATGCTCACCGCTGAGCAGCACATCCCCCGCCGCCATTACGCCCCACCCCGCAGAATATCCACCGGCTGCACTTTGGCGGCTTTCCGCGCCGGGAGATACGCCGCCAGCAGCGCCGCCGATAGCGCAAACACCGCCGCCACCAAAAACTGCCCCGCGCCCCAATCCAGCGGCAGGTTGACCGGCTCGGTGCTGCCCGGCGGCTTCAGCGTCACCTGCCCCAGCCCCAGCATGAGCAGCATCCCCAGCGGAATCCCCACCCCGCAGCCAAAAACGCCGAGACACGCCCCCTGTATCAAGAAAATCTGTTTTACCTGCCGCGCTGTATAGCCCAGCGCCTTTAAAATCGCGATATCGCGCTGTTTTTCCATCACAACGGTGCTGATAACATTATAAATCCCAAACGCCGCGACAACCAAAACCGCGCTCACAACGGAATACATAATTGTGTTGCGCACCGCGAGCGCGTTCATGATATCTTGCGACGCCTCAACCCAGGAAACGGCTTTATAACCAAGGCGCTGCTCAACCTCGGCGGCGATACGAAACGCGCTATACGGGTCTGGAACTTTCACAATAATCGTGTTGGCGCGGTCTGGCCGATTCAGCAGCGCCTGCACGCGCTTAATATGCAAAAAAGTCTGGCTTTCATCATAGCCCGCCCGCCCAGTGCGAAAAACGCCCACGATTTTAAACGCCCGCACCTGCCCGCCGGGCGCGGTTATCGTAATCACATTGCCCATGTGCAGGCTCAGTTTACGCTGTAATTCCGCGCCGATAATAATGCCCTCCGGATTGACGATTAAATCATCCACTGACCCATTAATCATGTAATTGGAAATGGTGGTAACATCCTTGATTTGTTCGGGAATCATGCCGTTCAGCGTGATGCCAAAATCGCGCCCAGAAAAATTCACCAGCCCTTGTCCCGCCAGCACCGGCGACGCCCGCACCCCCGGATACGCCGCCAGAAAATCCAGCGCCTGCTGATAGCCGCGAATGCCGCGATTTTCAGGGAGCGGCTTGACGTTTTTAAGCTCAACCGCGCCTGCGGGATACAGCTCAAACAGCGGCTGCTGGCGCGCGGTGCGGAAATCATCATAGATGGTGATATGCGGCGAATTATCCACGAGCCGCTTGATAAAATCGTTCTCCGTCCCGCGCATCATCGCGGCAATGGCGCAGAAAAAGGCAACCCCTAAAATAATCCCGGCAACAGAAACAAGGCTTTGCCGTTTCCGCGCCATTAAATGCCGCACCGCGATAGCGGCTTCAAGGCGCATAGGTTTTTTGCCGGACGCGCTGGCCTTCCGTCCATGTCTTGCCGCTGCCTATCGCGGGAATGGCGACAACATCGCTCTCATCCAGCCCGCTGCGAATTTCGGTTTGTTCCTTGCCTTGTGCGCCAAGTTCAACGCTGCGCCGCGTCAATTTTCCGTCCACAACCAGCCAGACTTTTTTATCCACAACCGCACGCGAGGGAACCAGCAGCGCGTTTTCCGCCGTGCGCAGCACAATGTTCGTCTCTGCCGTCATGCCGATTTTCAGCGGCACATCTTCTTCATTCAGCCCAATGCGCACGCGAAAACTGCGGGCGATATCATCGCCTTTCGGCGTTATTGCCTGCACCGTGCCTTGAAATGTCTGTCCGGGGAAGGCATCCGCCCGCACCAATACTTTTTGACCCGGTTCAACGCGGGCAATGTCTTCCTCATCAACCGCCGCCGTAACCCGCAGCGGCGCGCAGCATTTCAGCCAGAAAACCGGCTGCGCCGCCGGGATAAGCTGGCCAATTTCGCCGTCGCGCTTGATTATTTCCCCATCGGCGGGCGCAAGAAGGCGCAAAAAAGCCCGCTCGGCCTTTGCCCGCGCTAGATCGGCCTCTGCCGACAGCATGTCTGAGCGTGCCTGATCCGTTGTCTGGCGGCTGGCAAAACCGCGCTTTACAAGTTCGTTTTGCCGTTCAAACGTTGATTTGCTGAGAGCGAGCCGCGCCTCCGCCTGCTGCTGGGCGCTGAGCACGTCTTTTTCCTCTAATTGCGCAAGGATTTGGTCTTTTTGAACCCGCGCCCCCTCATCCACCAGCAGTTCCGTGAGGCGTGCTGCCTGACGCGGCGCGATGGGCAGCATGACGCTGGCCTCCACCGTGCCGGTTGCATACACCGCCTCAACCGCTGCGCCGCGCGTGGGCTTAGCCGCCGCCACAACCGGCGGCAATACCGCCTTGGAAAGACCATACAGGACAATCAGTAAAACCGGGATGCCGATTAGCAATCCGGTGCGGCGCCGGGACATACGCGTTCCTATCCAAGCTCAATTTAGGCAGCAACGCGCGCTAAAACAAGCCCCGCTGTCTGAAACCGCGTCGGAACTAAGCGAGGATATTGACCAGTGCCCCGCCCGGCGCATCTGCGCGCGTCTGTCTTGGCGGCTCTGGCGGCGCGGTATTTTTCACAGCAATTTCTTGAATCGGTTTTTGATAGGGCTGTTGTTTTTCGGGGATTTTACTAATCGCGGTAATTGCGGCATTGGGGGGCGCCGTTACGGGTTGAACATTCATAGCTTACCTCTTTCCTCAAAGACTTTTTCTTCTCTCGTGTCATCCCGACTAAGGCTGCAACGCAGCCGCATGGAGGGATCTCCCCTAGAATGCGGGGAGATTCCTCGACAACGCAAAACCTTGCGGTTTAGCGTGCTCGGAATGACATACTTCACTGTACATCAGTATAATTGTTAACAGTGTATCAGCAAAGTCTTAACAAACCCTTATCACCCTGCTACACCGCCTCATGGCTGATACACGCTTTTTCACCCGTCCTATCCCGCGCTCCCTGGCGGAATTGGCTGCGCTTGCGGGCTCGGCGGTGCCGGATAGCCCGCTAAAGATTGCCGATGTAGCGCCACTGGACAGCGCGACCTCAGACCAGATCAGTTTTTTTGACAATATCAAATACAAAGAAACCGCCGCTAAAACCAATGCCGGTGCTGTGCTCTGCCGTGCGGAACACGCCGCCCTGCTGCCCTCGGGTTGCATTGCTGTTATCAGCGCTGACCCGTATAAAGCCTATGCCCGGATTGCGCAGGCGTTATACCCCGAAGAAAAACCCTCCCCGCTGCTGCATCCGTCTGCCGTTATCGACAAAACCGCCACCATCGGCGCGGGCACGGTGGTTGAGCCGCTGGCCGTTATCGGCGCGGGCGTTGTCATTGGCGAAAATTGCCGCATCGGCAGCCACGCCAGCATCTCCCATGCCATCATCGGCAACAACACCGTCATCTATCCCGGTGCGCGCATTGGCCAGCCCGGCTTTGGCTTTGCCTTTGACCCGGAAAAGCCGGTAAAAGTGCCGCAGCTTGGGCGGGTTATCATCGGCAATGATGTTGAAATCGGCGCCAACGCCACGATTGATCGCGGCGCAGGCCCCGATACCGTGATTGAAAACGGCGCGATGCTGGATAACATGGTGCATATTGCCCATAACGTGCGGGTTGGGCGCGGCTGTATCATTGCCGGACAGGTTGGTATTTCCGGCTCAACCCACCTCGGAGCCTATGTGCAAATCGGCGGCCAGGCGGGCTTGACCGGACACCTTAAGGTTGGTAGTGGTGCTAAGATTGCCGCTGGAAGCGGGGTCATGCGTGATGTGCCGAATGGCGGTGAAGTGGGCGGACGCCCCGCGCAGGAACTCGGCGACTGGCTGCGGCAAACAGCATACCTCAGACGAACAACGGCGAAAAAAGCATGAGTGATAACGCACTACAAACCAATTCCTCGGCCTCTCCTGTGCCTGTTCCCATAGTCTTTGACATTGCGGATATCATGCGGCTTATCCCGCATCGCCATCCTTTTTTGATGATTGACCGGATGCGCGATATCGAAATTGGTGAGCGTGCGACCGGCATTAAAAACGTCACGATTAATGAATTTTTCTTCGTTGGCCACTTCCCCGATCGCCCGGTTATGCCCGGTGTGATGATTGTTGAGGCGATGGCGCAAACCGCCGGCGCGCTGGTTGTCTATACCCTCGGCAAAGCCTTTGAAGGCCGCCTTGTTTATTTCATGGGGATTGAAGAAGCCAAATTCCGCCGCCCGGTTGTGCCGGGGGATCAGCTTCAACTGGTCGTCAGCAAGCAACACGCCCGGCGCAATGTCTGGCGCTTTCGCGGTGAGGCGATTGTGGACGGCAAAGTCTGCGCCGAAGCCGTGTTCACCGCCATGATTATGGATCAATAAGTGACGGCGCACGTTCACCCCACCGCCATCATCGCCCCAACCGTCACGCTTCAGGATAACGTCAGCATCGGCGCGTATTGCGTTGTCGACGGCAACACCACCATCAAGGCGGGAACTCGCCTCCTCTCTCATGTGGTTGTTAGCGGCAACACCACCATCGGGGAAAACTGCACCGTCTATCCCTTTGCAACCATCGGTCTGCCGCCGCAAGACTTGAAATACGGCGGCGAAGCCAGCCGCGTTGAGATTGGCGCCAACACCGTCATCCGCGAACACGTCACCGTCCATGCTGGAACGCAAGGCGGCGGCCTGCTCACCCGTGTGGGCGCTGGCTGTCTCCTCATGGTCGGCGTGCACATTGCTCATGATTGCCAGGTTGGGGATGGGGTGATTCTGGCGAACAACGCCACGCTCGCCGGGCATGTTACCGTGGGGGATAACGTTGTCATCGGCGGGCTGGCTGCGGTGCATCAATTTGTGCGCATCGGTAAACACGCCATGATTGGCGGCCTGTCGGGGGTTGAGCACGATGTGCTGCCGTTTGCAACCGTGATGGGTGAGCGGGCGCATCTTGCGGGGCTGAATATCGTTGGCCTGAAACGGCGCGGCTTTTCGCGGGAAGACATTCACGCCCTCCGCCGCGCGGTGCGCGATTTATTCCGCGAGGATAGCACGGTGGCGATTGAAACGGAAAAGCTGGCCGCAAGCCCAAGCGGCGCGGTTCAAGACCTCGTGGGCTTTATTCGTTCCGCCAGCAGCAGACAGTTGTGCCGCCCGGTGGCGGGGGGCTTAGCGGCAGGGGCAGACGCCGAAGCGGCGTAAGCTTCACGCGCTGTCTAGATAATTCTGCCCCCTAAAAAGTGAGCGCTCCCGCCCCGCCCCCAGGCGGCTTCGCCGCCGGGCGGGAGCGCTGCGCCATTCGGCGCTCTATACCATTCTTAATATCAACGCGCCCAGCGCATCAATCCGCCAGAAAATACTCCAACGTTGTCACCACGCGGACTTTCTTATCCACCTGTTCGCTTTCCGAAACCGTTTCATCGCGCCCCTCAATGCTGAACAAGCCCTGACTGGCTGTTTTCAGCTCACCCAAAGACGCACCGCTGGTTTTCACAAATTCATCGGCGGCTTTGCGGGCTTCCTGCGTGGCGCTGGCCAGCATGGCCGGTTTCACGTCGTTTAATTTGGTAAAGCGATATTGCGGGCCCGCTGATTCCGCCAGCACCACTTCTTTTTTCACCAGTTCCGCCATAGCGCGGTTTGCCTTCACCGCGCTGTCAACGAGACTGCTGCGAACCTGTACCGATGCGGTGATAATATAGCGGTTTGATTGCACATCGCCGCTGCGGTATTGCTGTGCCAGTAAATCCACAACACTGAGCCGCCCTGGGGTTATTTCCTCAGCGGGAAAACCATAGGCCTTCAAAAAAGCGATGATGGTTGCTTGATCGCGCTCAATCTTTGCGAGCACGGTTGCCAGCGCATCCCCGCTCGCGGTAAAATTAATTGTCCAGCCAACGGAATCCGCCACAACAAATTCTTCGGCAACGCCGCGAATCGATACTTGGCGCTCACCGCGCTTCATATTTTCTAAGCCGTCTGCAATATGCCAGCCCGCGCCATACGTTCCAGACGCCAGCAGTGCGGCGGCAATGATACCGGAAACCCCGAAACCACTCAGCGAAAAAGGATTTTTTATCGTCATCAGAGCACCCCTGAAAAATCCTTACACGCCCTTCTTGGTGTTGGCAATTACAGGCAAAAGCCGCTAAACACAAAAGCGTTATATTTCTTGTTAAGGCTTGCTCACCCATGTCCCCCACCTACGGCATCATCTCCGGCAATGGCGCGCTGCCCCGCCTTCTCGCAGAGCATTGCCGCGCGGCCTCCATCCCCTATTACCTGCATCATCTGGGCGAGCCTGCCCCGTGGCTTTCTGAGCAGCAACACCCCCATGCCCTTGGCCGCATCGGCGCGGTGGCGGCGACGCTGGATGCGTTTCGAGCGCACGGCGTCACCCATGTGATTTTTGCGGGCGGCCTGAAGCGCCCGCCGCTCACCAGCCTCGCCCCCGATGCGGTTGGCGCAAAGCTGCTGGCGCGGCTCGGTTTCTCACAGCTGCGCCCGAATGGCGACGACAGCCTGCTGCGCACCGTTGCCGCCTTTTTAGAAGAACAGGGGTTTCAGGTCACCGGCGCGCATGAGCTGCTCGGCGGGGCACTCATCCCCCCGCGCTGCCTGTCAAAACGCCAACCCACCGATGCCGAAAATACCTATATTCGCCTTGGCTTTGCCGCGCTGCATCAACTGGGCGGGCTTGATCTTGGCCAAGCGGTGGTGGTGGCTGAAGGGCGCCTCCTCGCAGTTGAGGGGGTTGAGGGCACAGACGCCCTATTGGCGCGCTGCGGCGGCTATAGCTTTAACGGCGCAAAAATACTGGTAAAAGCCCCCAAACCCCAGCAAGACCAACGCCTAGACCTCCCCGCGTTGGGGGTTGATACCCTGCATCAAGCAGCCGCGCACGGCTTTGCCGGGGTGGCGGCGCTGGCCGGGCAAACGCTGCTGTTTGAGCGCGATGCCGCTGTGAGCGCGGCGGATGCCGCCGGGTTGTTCCTGATAGGCGTGCCCGCACCATGAAGCTGTTCCTCAGTGCCGGAGAGCTGTCCGGCGATATTCTCGGCGCGGCAGTGGCGCGGGCACTCCGGGCACAAACAACAGAGCCGCTGGAGCTATCCGGCATTGGCGCAGACGCTATGGCCGCCGCCGGTATCGAGAGCCTCTTTCCCGCCTCAGACCTTGCCGTGATGGGGATTGTTGAGGTGTTGCCGCGCCTGCCGCTCATCTTTAGACGCCTCAAGGAGACCACCGCGCATATCCTGCAAACCCAGC
>JAJTHO010000149.1 GCA_021297975.1 Alphaproteobacteria bacterium | reverse complement strand
GGCAGAATCCAGCGCCGCCGCCACCACATCTGGCTTTAAAACCATCCCCGCGCCGCCGCCATAGGGCGTGTCGTCAACGGTGCGGTGCTTATCAAGGGCATAATCGCGGATATCATACGTGCTGAGCTGCCATAGCCCCTTTTCCAGCGCTTTACCCGCCAGAGAATGTCCGAGCGCGCCGGGGAACATTTCCGGGAACAGGGTGAGGATGTGGGCGTGGAAGGTCATCTTTGGCTCTTTATAAATATGTAGCGTTTTTTATGGCCAATGAGCCTATTTTAAACTGCTGCGTGGGATTTTTCGAATCATTCTGAAATTACAGGCCTGTCCGGAGAACGTCTTTTTTCCGTATTCATCGTTAAACAGGCCAACCAAAATGTCTTCGTTTGGCAAGGTTCCTGCTTCAAACATGGGTTTTGCGCATTTTTTTGAATATTTATAGAGCCTTGGCCATTCTATCGTATTATCATAGCTTAGGGTGTTTCCAGCTTTTGTAAAAATGATATCTGAAGGACTTTTTGGATCTTCTAAGTTTCTTATTTCAAAGGTTTGTAAGGGGTAACAGGATAAAGTTTGGCTATTAATTTTCTGAGTAGCGGCGCATGTGTACGCAGCGCCAGTTATTTCGTAGGTAGGGCGCTCTTGTTCCTTATCCGCTTTGAAATAGTAAATACGGCCTTCGTTGAAATGAATGGGTGTTTTTGGGGCAGCTCTGCATGTTACGGGATCAGATATCACAAATACGAAATTGTCTATGTCTTCGCGTTTTGCCTTGTAGGGCTGTATACAGGGATTATCCTGAACAAATTCTTCGATGCTGTATGTATAAGATTCTTTAACTGAGTTCTTTACTGGTGCTGTTAAATATATGGCAGCAAGAATGGGCACAAGGGGAAGAACTACAATTATGCCGGCAGTCCGTACTATAGCATCGCCTCTGGTGTCATCGAACACAGTTTTGCACCCAGAGACCATCATGCAAAAAATAACTGCGTAAATAGCTAGTCGCTTTTTCATGATTCAAGACCATACTTGCAAGGCCTAAGGTGTCAAGCCTCAGGTATCAAGAAAGCTCCGCAGCTGGCGTGACCGGCTGGGGTGCTTTAGCTTCCTGAGCGCTTTTGCCTCAATCTGGCGAATCCGCTCGCGCGTCACGCTAAACTGCTGACCGACTTCTTCCAAAGTATGATCCGTGTTCATGCCAATACCAAAGCGCATCCGCAACACGCGCTCTTCCCGTGCTGTTAAGGATGACAACACGCGTGTTGTCGTCTCGCGCAGGTTCGAATGAATCGCCGCATCAATCGGAATCACGGCGTTTTTATCTTCGATGAAATCGCCGAGTTGTGAGTCTTCCTCATCCCCAACCGGTGATTCGAGCGAAATTGGCTCTTTCGCAATTTTCATCACTTTCCGCACTTTATCGAGCGGAATTTGCAGCTTCACCGACAGTTCTTCCGGTGTAGGCTCGCGGCCAATTTCATGCATCATCTGACGGCTGGTGCGCACCAGTTTGTTGATGGTCTCAATCATGTGCACCGGAATGCGAATCGTGCGCGCCTGATCCGCAATCGAGCGGGTAATGGCTTGGCGAATCCACCACGTTGCATAGGTGCTGAATTTATAGCCGCGCTGGTATTCAAATTTATCAACGGCTTTCATCAAGCCGATGTTGCCCTCTTGAATCAAATCAAGGAATTGCAAACCGCGGTTGGTGTATTTTTTGGCAATGGAGATAACCAGGCGCAAGTTCGCCTCAATCATCTCCTTTTTCGCCCGGTTCATGCCGCGCTCGCCTTTTTGCACCGTTTGCACAACGCGGCGGAATTCGGGAACAGGCAAGCCCGCTTCGCCAGAAATTTCTGAAATTTCATCGCGAATCGCCTGAACATCATCGCCATGCTTTTCAACAAAGGTTTTCCAGCCTTTGTTTTTAAGCTTCGCAACGGTTGCCAGCCAATCCGGGGTCATCTCGCTGCCGAAATAATTGGTCAAAAATTCTTCGCGTTTAATTTTTGAGCTTTCGGCAAGGCGGAGCAAACGCCCCTCAAGATGCATCAATTTTTTATTCAGCGCGTACAGCTGGTCAACCAATTGTTCCAAGCGGTTGTTATTCAACTGAACCGTTTCAATCATCCGCACAATATCAAGGCGGACTTTTTCATAGTCTTTCTCGGTTTTGGCATTGAGTTTTTCGCCCGATTGCAAGAGGGCAACGCGTTGTTGTTGTAATTTTGACAGTTTCGCCCATGTTTTCGTGATTTCGTCAAAGGTTTCTAAGACGATAGGCTTCAATGTTTCTTCCATCACGGAAAGAGAAACACTGCCTTCTTCGTCGTCTTCCTCTTCTTCTTCCTCAACGACGGCTTCGGCCTCAACCTCTTCCTCGGCGAGTTCGATATCCTCGTCCTCGTCTTCGTCGTCCTCATCGTCGTCGCTTTTAACCTTTTTAGCTTTGGCGGGTTTTGCGGCTGGCTTCTCCGGCTCTGGTGCTTTTGCGGCAGGCTTTACAGCAACAGCAACTTCAGGCGCCTTAGCAGCAGCAGCAGGCGTAGCGGCCGCGACTGTTCCATCAGTTGCCGCAGCGGCTTCTTCGCCTTCGCCGCTGCCGATATTATACGTTGATTCCAAATCAATAACATCGCGCAGCAAAATGCGGTTTTCCTTCAGCGCATCATGCCATTGCACAATCGCGCGAATCGTCAGCGGGCTTTCGCAAATGCCGCCAATCATCATTTCGCGGCCGGATTCAATGCGTTTCGCAATTTCAATCTCGCCTTCGCGGGATAAAAGCTCAACACTACCCATTTCGCGCAAATACATACGCACGGGATCATCAGTGCGGCCTAGATTGCTCTCACCGACGCTCGCGCCTTCGGGTTTGCCCTCAACTTCTGCGTCAACCTCAACCGCTTCGGCCTCGTCTTCATCATCGGCATCGGCAATGTTAATGCCCGCCTCAGAGACAGAGGTCATAATGTCTTCTATTTGCTCGGAATTAAACACATCCGTGGGCAGAATTTTGTTTATTTCGTTATAGGTCAGGTAGCCCTTGGTCTTGCCCTTGGCGATAAGTTTTTTCACGACATCGGCAATACCAGAGGTTACAGCCTCGGCGGCGTCATCCCGTTCGGGGGCTTCGGTTTCGGGAGTGGGGGGTTTAGGAGCCATGCGCGAAAAACCTGTTACCTTTCAGAGCGAAGAAATTTTTTAAAAACGAAACAACCGCCGTTTTGGACGCAACTCAGCCGTCACCACCTCAGCAAGCATGCTGTTGGCAAGTGCCAGCCAAGCAGAACGCACATCATCACTATTGGTTTGCGGCTTGGTAAAAGGCCATTCCTGTTGTAAGGAGGCCAGAAGCCGATCATTCGTTTGAAAACCAAGGATAGTATGCATCACCGCAGACGGATTAGCCGTCGCATTCAATAGGGCATCACGGGCACTGTCAAGCTCTTTATCAAAAAATTCTAGTTGCGCCAATGTTTCCGCGACTTCATCCACCAAAAGGGGATGAATGCACAGCGCCACCATCAACGCGCGCTGCGCCCGCAGGCGAAAGCTATCCGGGCGGGGCAGGGGGGCTGTGTTAACATTTTTAGGCGCGTTTTTTTCAAAGCGCGTGCCCTTTGCCTTCGGCACCGGGCGGGTTTCTTGATAAAAACGGTCTTTTAGTTCTTGGAGCATCAGGCGCTTCAACACCGCATCGCCGATTGTATCCGTTGTTTCCTGAAAAGCAGCTAGGCAAGACGCTTTTTGTTCGGGTGTGTCCGCGCCGTGTTCGGCCACCGTCCAGCTGTAGATAAATTGAGACAGGCTTTGCGCGTGCTCAATAATATTAGTAAACGCCGCCGCGCCGCCTTTCAAAACCAAGGTGTCTGGGTCTTCGCCGGGGGGCAGGGCAAGGAATTGCAGGGTTTTACCCGTCTTTAAATACGGCAGCGCCCGCTGCACCGCGCGCCACGTTGCCTTTGCGCCCGCTTTGTCGCCATCAAAGCACAGCTGTACGGTGTCAACCTGATGCCAGAGTGTGCGGATTTGCTCCTCGGTCATGGCCGTGCCGAGCGGGGCAACGACATGGGCAATACCCGCCTGATGCAGGGCTATGGCGTCAAAATATCCTTCCACAACCAATGCCGTGCCGCTTTTGCTCATCGCGGCAAAGGCCGCATCTTGCGCATATAGATTGCTGCCTTTATGAAACAGCGGCGTTTCCGGGGAATTGAGGTATTTTGGCTCTTGGTCTGGCTTTAAAGCCCGCCCGCCAAAGGCAATCACCTGTCCGCGTCTGTCTTTAATAGGAATCATCAGGCGGCCGCGAAAGCGGTCATACGGTGATTTTCCATCAACCGCGATGAGCAGTCCTGCTTCAGTCAAGGTCTCGATGCTGTATTTTTCGGCCGTAAGCGCGCTTTTCAGGCCTTCGTATTTATCCGGCGCAAGGCCAAGACCAAAGCGGCGGATGGTCTGCTCCGTAAAGCCGCGCCGCGCCAGATACGCGCGCGCCTCCGCCCCCATGGGGCTGTAAAGCTGGCTTTCAAACCAGCGCTGCGCCGCGCTCATGGCGGTTTCCAGTGTTTGATTTTGCTGTGCCTTCGCGGCCTCTTGTGGGTTCAGCTGGGGCAGGGGAATGCCCGCTTCACTGCTGAGCACCTCTAGCGCGTCTTTAAAACTCCGTTTTTCATAGTCTTGGATGAATTTTAAAGCGTCCCCATGCGCGCCGCAGCCAAAACAATGGTAAAATCCCTTCTGCGGGCTAATCCAGAAAGACGGTGTCTTCTCATCATGAAACGGGCAAAGCGCTGTGTATTCGCGCCCACGCCGCTCTATTTTCAGGCGTTTGCCGATAACAGCCTCAATCGGCAGACGGTTTTTAACCTGCTCTAAAAAGCGCGCGGTGGTGGGAAAAAGCGACATACTCTCTATATGGCGCGGCTGAAGGCGCTTGCCAACCACACAAAAAAAACCAGGCGCAGTTGCCCGCGCCTGGCTACCAACCCACCCGCGCACCCATACGATTGCTGGGTCACCCCCCTGGCCGGGTTTTGGGGGCGGGCGTCTGATGCGTTAATAAATAG
>JAJTHO010000073.1 GCA_021297975.1 Alphaproteobacteria bacterium | reverse complement strand
TCTTTAATCGGGCGCACATCAACCTGGCTGTTCGGCAGGAAGGCCACAACGCCGCTGAGATCAACCGTCAGGCCGCCTTTAACTTTACCGAAAATCGTGCCGTTCACGCGCTCTGCACTTACGAACGAACGCTCTAACGTTACCCAAATTTCTTCACGGCGTGCTTTTTCGCGGCTCAGTGACATCTCGCCGTTACGGTCTTCATACCGTTCAACATACACATCGACTTCATCACCGGCGTTTGGCACACCCTCAGGTGCAGAGGAAAACTCACGCAGCGCCACATGACCTTCTGATTTTAAACCCACATCAATAATTACAAAGTCACCGCGAATGCCAACAACCGTGCCGCGCAGAACAGCGCCTTCTAATGAGCCATCCGTGCCCAATGTTTGTTCGAGCAGGTTGGCAAAAGTATCGCCGCCGAAATGGTGGGCGACATCGTCACGAGAGACAGAGTGGGTAACAGCGGCAATAGAGGCCATAGGGGTTGTTTATATCCTTTTCAATTCAAGAGGTTCTCGACTAATGCTATGCATCTGGCTGTGACCTCAGTCACAGAAAGAGACGAGGTATCAACAATGACAGCATCCAACGCGGGCGTCAAGGGTGCGGCTGCACGAGAAGAATCCCGCGCGTCACGCTCAACAATCGCAGCGAAAACGTCCGCATACCTAGCGTGTTGATTTTGTGTCTGCAACTCTTTTAAGCGTCTTTCTGCACGAACCTCGGCAGCTGCTGTTAAAAAGAGCTTCAGTGTGGCATCTGGGCACACAACCGTGCCGATATCGCGCCCATCCAGCACCGCGCCGCGCTTTCCTTCGGGCGGACGGATGGCAAAATCCCGTTGAAACGCAAGAAGTGCCGCCCGAACCTCAGGGTACACCGCTATAATAGACGCCGCCTCGGTAACGTCTTGCCGCCGCAAGGCCGCCGCGTCTGTTAAATCCGGTTTTAATGCGGCAATAGCCGCTGCTTCATTCAGCATCGTGCTGCTTTTTAACGCCGCCAGCGCCAGCCCCCGATACAGCGATCCGGTATCAAGATACGCACAATCAAACCGCGCTGCGAGTTCGCGGGCAATCGTTCCCTTCCCTGCCCCGGCGGGGCCATCAATCGCAATAACCAGTGACAAAGTTGTAAAAATCCTCGCCGCAACACTTAGCGAAGCGGCACTTTCACTGCAAGGGCGGAAACGGGCTGTTCGCTTTTAACAAGCCCGCGTTGCCGCATAAACGCGCTAAAAGCCTCATAGCGCGCCGTATCCAGTGCCGCTGTATCAGAGGCCAAGAGCGGCACGGTATCCGCCCATGCCCGCGCGTTCAGCTCATCCTTCGTTTCGGGATAGGCGGCAAAGAAAACCGCCCGCGCCGCCGTGTTGTCTTGTTTCAGCGCCGCCGTTGCTTTATTGAGCGCCCGGAAAAAACGCGGCAAACGCGCATCGGCCACATTCTTTGTATTGGTTACAAAAATCAGCTCATCATAGAGCGGCACACCATAACCCTCGACAGCAAAATAGCGCCCGGCTTTGCCTTTCAGTTCTAATTGATGCGCTTCAAAATTGCGATACGCGCCGATAACGGCATCCACCTGCCCCGCTAATAAAGCCGCTGACAGCGAGAAATTCACGTTGACCAGCGTGACATCTTTTAAGCTAAGCCCCGCGCCCGATAGCATGGTTTCCAGCAGCGCATCCTCAACCCCGCCCACAGAAAAGCCGATTTTTTTTCCCTTAAGTTGCTTCAGATCTGTAATGCCGCTATCCGCTAAAACCATCACCGTGTTCAGCGGCTGCTCAACCAACACCCCCACCCGGCGCAGCGGCAAGCCTTCCGCCACTTGCAGATGCAATTGCGGCTGATAGCTGACCGCGAGGTCAACGCTGCCCGCCGCCGCCAGCTTGGGCGGATCGTTGGGGTCACCCGGCTGCTGAAGCGTTACGTCCAGCCCTTCTTCTTTGAAAAAGCCCTGCTCCCGCGCATACACCAGCGCCGCGTGGTTGGGATTGACAAACCAATCCAGCATCACGGTGAGCTTATCCGCCGCCTGTGCGGGCGCGGCTAGTAGACAAAATAAAATTAACGCAGCTATTGTGTGGGGTCTCAATACACGAAAGAATGTGTCATCTCGACCGAAAGCCGCAAAGCGGCTGAAGCGGAGAGATCTTTTCGAGCATGGGGGGAGATCTCTCGACTGCGCAAGGCTTTGCCTTGCTTCGCTCGAGATGACACAGTTAAATAAAAAATTTTTCATGAAAGATAGCTCCTTTGTTCTGTTATAAATATATCCATGCGCCACGGTTGCAGCCGCTTTAGCGCCAAACAAACCAGCGCGTATAAACCCAGCGTCATCAGCGCGAGACACCCAATCGCGCTAAACAATAAATCAATGCGCAGCCGCCCGGATGCTTGCAGCATCAAATAGCCAAGCCCCGCCTCTGCCCCCACCCATTCGCCCAATATCGCGCCCAAGGGGGCAAAGACGGCGGCTAGTTTGAAGGCAGGCGTTAAAATCGGCAGCGCCGCAGGCAGCAACACCCGCCATAATAGCGGCCAGAACGGCGTATTCACACTGGCAGCAAAATCAACATACGGGCGCGGCGATTGGCGCAATCCTTCATAAACCGCCAGAACCACAGGAAAAAAACACACCAGCACCGCCATCACAATTTTTGATGCCGCACCATACCCAAACCATAAAACAAACAGCGGCGCGAGGGCAAAAATCGGCAGTATCTGGCTAACCAGCAGCGCCGGAAGCAGCAGCGTGCGCAGGCTCCGCACACTATACAAGAGTGTGCCAATAAAAAGACCGAGCATAACGGCTATGCAATACGCTGCCACAATCTCCGCCCCCGTCACCAGCGCATGGCGATACAAAAGAGCCGAATCGCTATAAAAACTCAACAACACCAAACGCGGCGGCGGCAAGAGATAAGGCGGCGAATCGGTGATCCACACAGCAAACTGCCACAGAATAAGCAGAGAAGTGAAAACACCCACAACGCGCGTACTACTATGCAACAAAATCCGTCCTTTCGCCGGGCTTAACCGGATCAAGTTCAACGGGTCGTCTTCAATAAAAGACCTCTCAGCGTGTAGGCACGCTCCCCGCGGTTGCATTATTTCTAGCACAATACACAGCCAGTGCAAGTATTTAGGCTTGGTGTTCTCCGCAAGTGCTTATAGATAAATAGTATGAAGTCCTCCAACTTTTCAACCCCACGTGCGTTACGCTGTTTGCTGGTTTTTACCACAGCTAAGATACTAAACGCGCTGCTCGTGTTGCCTTTGCTGTTGATTATCACTGTATCTGGAACAGTTTGGCAATCAGAGAC
>JAJTHO010000044.1 GCA_021297975.1 Alphaproteobacteria bacterium | reverse complement strand
GCCGGGTGGCAAGAAATCAGTGGCGTGGTTCATTATGGTTATTCAAATGAACATCCCGGAATGCTAAAAGTGCCGCAACTAGAGGTTTTTAGCCCTTTCCTAGATGGACAAAGCGCCACTAAAGAGGCAAAAGCCCCAACACATCGTTTTGGTCATTCCAAGAACCAATTGATGCGAGACCCCTCAGCGTGGCTTGCGGCCTTGATGGCGGATATACCCATTGGCGTGTTATCGGTGAATAATGGCTCTGTGCGCTGGCGGGGTTCCAATGATTTGCTCATCGTTGCGGTGCGCGATATTAATATAACGGGTGATCAAAACCCCACAGGACTCTTTGGAACAATAAACGGCGTTGTTTTAACGCAAAATCTGGAATTACCTCTAGAGCTTAAAATATCAGGTGATGCCGCGCTTGATGGCCGTATTCGCATCATTCGGCTTGATGGTGTTGCCGCAACAAGTGGGGCTGCCCCCATGGTGGGTGATGGTAAGTTAACCGCAGAGTTTGATTTGGATGCGCGGCGCTTGCGGCTGGATGAGTCTACGCTGCGTGTTGGCGCGGCAGGAACGCTGCGCCTCGTTGCTGGCGGCGCTTGGGATAGCCGCAGTAATGCCTTTGCTCTATCAACACAGCTCACGCTCGATACCCTCTCTCATGCCGAATTGGCGGTTTTATGGCCAGAAGGCCTCGCCCCGAATCCCCGCGCCTGGGTTATGGCGAATTTGCGCGATGGCATGGTGCGCGATTTAAAAAGCACCGCCAACATAGGTGTTATTATGACCGCGAAGGGTGCAGAGGTATCCTTGCGCGACGTATCTGGCAGCATGAGTTTAACCGGCTTCACCGTAACCTACTTTGGCGCGTTGCCCGCCGTGCGTGATGTGAGCGGTGAAGCGGTTTTTGATCACAACAGCTTTCGTATAAAGCTGCTCAGCGGCCAGTGTAACGGCGTAAAGCTAATATCCGGCCAAGTGGATTTGCTTGGCCTTGATGACGATGTTCAGAACGCCGATATTAAAGTTAATCTTAGCGGCGGGGTGCGCAACCAGTTGCAAATTGTTAACGCTGAGCCGCTGCGCTACGCCGACTTTTTCAAATTGCCGCTTACCAGTGTGGACGGCATGGCCACTACAGAGTTTACAACTCTCCTGCCGCTGATAAATGATATTCCCATTGATAAACTGCGCATCACTGTAAATAGCGTCCTGCGCGATGCGGTTTTTGCTGTACCAGGAACGGCTTTTTCACTCGCACAGCTCAACGGCAGTTTAAAAGTAACCGAAACAGGGCTGGTACTAAACGGTAAGGGGCTGCTGAACACTATTCCCGCCGATGTCGCCTGGACGATGGATTTCACCGGCACAAGTTCAAACCGTGAAACCGCCCGCGTGCGCGTTGCGGATTTGTTGCCGGAACAATTAAATCGGCAATTTGCAATCGATATACGTCCCTATGTTAATGGCCTCATTTTAGCAACAGTCGACTACCTTGCCCCGCGTTCGGGAGCCACTGTTGTAAAGGTATCTGCGGATTTAAACCGTGCAGCGGTGAAATTGCCGTATGTGCTTTGGGATAAGCCTGCCAATGCGCCGCTTAAGCTGGATGGCGACGTGCTAATAAGTCCCGGCAAAACGGAGCTGCGTTCTTTTGCGCTTACAGCCGATAACACTGATGTAAAAGGCAGCGGTTTGCTGCGCGGCGATACATTGGTAAAACTGGATTTCAAGACCTTAAAACTAGGCGACAGTGCCGGAATATTAGCTATTAGCACAGAAGGCGGTCTGCGCACGGTCACTGGCGATTTTTCTAAGTTATCGTTACGCCTTTTATCGGATAATCCTGCACCACAACCCATCCCCACAGATAAGCCTGTCCAGCCAGATAAAAGCTCTTTCCTCGTCAACATCAAAGCGATGGCCGTACGCGGTGTTGAGAGCGCGGGCGCTTTTCGCGTGGCGCTTAATTGGCGACGTGATCAAGGCAGCACAACCCTGTTCGATTTAAGTGGTAATAGCCTGCTGGATAATGGCCGCGCCGTTCCCTTTCGCGCGGTGCTCAACAGTCCGCGCAACGCCCCACCCGTCATCAGCATGACAGCGGAAGACGCGGGCAGTTTCCTCCGTGCTTTTGGGCTTTACCCCCATATTCGTGGCGGTAGCTTAACGGCAACAGTGCGCCTCGCCCCGCCCGTCGATATTGGCCGTCCGGCAGAAATAGACATTGCTATCAAAGATTTCGGCCTCTGGCGTGCGCCGCTCTTGGGGCGGATTTTATCGGTTGCCTCTATTACAGGGCCTTTGGCTCTATTGGCCGGAGAAGGACTGCCCTTTTCAACTCTAGAGACCAAAATGCGCTTAACAAATACAACTTTAACGATAGATGAGGCAAAGCTTCTTGGCTCATCTTTAGGCGTTCTTGCCAGCGGCACACTCAACCGCGCCGATGACACTATTGCCCTAGAAGGCGCTATAATGCCAGCTTACATCATCACACAAATTATCGGCGGCATTCCAGTTCTTGGCGATTTACTTACTCGCGGTAATCAAGAGGGCATCATAGCAGTCCGCTACTCGGCATCGGGAACACTTGATGACCCTAGCGTCAGCGTTAATCCGCTCACTGCCCTTACACCGGGCTTTTTGCGCGGTGTTTTTGACATTTTCAAAACTACCCCGCCTGCTCAATAACAACAATAAGTTGTAATAACGCTTTATTTACCATCATATGCAATAACACCTCTAGTTGCATTTATGAGGTATTCCCATGCGCCTAACCATTCAACGTCGCTTGACGATTCTTTCCGCCATCAGTCTGTCCGGTCTGGTGCTATTATTTGGTTTGTATTTCAGCACGCTAAAGGAGGTTGAAACTATTACAACCCAAATTGAAAATCTTATCAAAGAACGCCGCGACATAATGCAGGGGCGTTTTGCTAACAAGTCACTGACACTTGTTGCGATGGATGTCTTGGTTGATAAAGAAAGCCGTGTGCTTGGTAAGGAGCGTGAAGCAGAAGCACGCACCTATATCATTGAACTAGAACGTTTTATAGAGTCATCAAAAAATGACACACCAGAAATCATCGCGATTCGTAATGACACCGCAACACTTGAGCGGCTTATTCTTGTTGATATGCTTAAAGCGTTACAGCAATCAGATAATAGCGCCGCCTTAGCCATACTCGATGACAGCATTGATGAAACAGCGAGCCGCGTCGAGGAGAATTTTAAAAACGCAGATAATAATATCACACTGCTCCTTGAAAAGAAATTTGCGGATAAGAGTACTATGCTTGAAGCAAAAAATATCAGTGCAACTGTAATTTTTCTAATTACAGCCTTGCTCAGCATTAGCTCTTTAATTTGGCAAGGCCGTGCTATTATGCGCACTTTGACAAATCTCAGTAATCGCTTTAATACAGCCTGTCATCAAGCGTTTGCAGGGCTGCGCGGCTCAACAGAAGGCCTCAGCAACACTGCCAATGCTCTGACCAACAGAGCACGCGAAACCGCTGTCGAAACCCAGCAAGTCGGGGGCGCGATAAGCGGCACACAGCAAAATATCCAATCGGTTGCCGCCGCCGCCGAAGAGCTCGCCAATTCCTGCGCTGAAATCAAACGTCAGGTTGAGGAATCCAGCAAGATAAGTACCGCCGCCGTTTTGCAAGCGAAAGGCACAAGTCAAACTATGCAAAGTCTTTCATCATCCGCCGATGAGATTAACGCCGTCGTTGCCCTGATATCCAGCATTGCGGAAAAAACCAACCTGCTAGCGCTTAATGCGACAATTGAAGCCGTACGAGCAGGAGAAGCCGGACGCGGCTTTAGCGTGGTTGCGTCCGAAGTAAAAAGCCTTGCTGCGCAAACCGCCGCCGCAACTACAGACATCATTAAAAAAGTTGGTGAGGTACAATCCATCAGTAAATACGCCGTTGAAGCAATTGCTGATATATCGCAAACAATTGAAAAAATGGATAGTATCTGTAGCGGCATCAGCGCCGCCGTAACTCAGCAAACCTCCGCTACAGCGGAAATTTCCTCTGCTGCAGCGGGCGTTGCGCACAACGCTACGTTTGTGACGGGCGCGATTAATGGTGTTGGTGAGGCAACAGAAGCAACAGAAAAATCATCAAAAATGGTGCTGGAGGCCGCGAACGCGCTAGAAGGAGAGCAAGGACAGCTCGCGCAGACGCTGCAGGACTTTATCCGCGATTTGAAAGCGGCGTAAAATCAGGCATAAGCGCGGCGAGCTTAGGTAGCAAGGGCACATCACCAGGCAGGATTTTTATGCTTTTGGCCTCATCGGCTGTAACCCATTGAAAGGCCTGCCCTTCAAGTCCTATCAGCTCGCCCGACCAATGCCGACAAACATACAACAGCATGATGACTTGATATTCAGGATACGTATGCGCCAGAAAAGTCCATGGTTCCAATGCCTCAAGAGCAATATCAATATTCAGCTCTTCTCTTAGCTCACGCACGCACGCGGCCTCTGGTGACTCGCCCATATTCACTTTACCGCCGGGAAATTCCCAATACCCCGCATACTGTTTACCCGGTGGGCGCTGGCTGATAAGAAAGCGCCCAGTGCGCTCATCAATAAGCACCGCACCGGCAACAAAAACCGGCGGTTTTTTCACGAACGATACCCGGCGTTAATCGCTAAATACCGTTCCGTTAAATCGCAGGTGTACACGGTTGCTTCTGCAGTGCCCACACCAACGCCGACATCAATCTGAACAGCGCGGGTTTTTAGATGCAGCGCAACCGGTGTTTCATCATAGCCCGGCACCACTTCACCATTCCGTGCCACTTCAATGCCGCCGAAAGAAATCGATAGTTTGTCGCGGTCTGCGGCTTCGCCAGATTTGCCCACGGCGGCCACCACACGCCCCCAGTTGGCATCTTCCCCGGCAATGGCTGTTTTCACCAGCGGCGAATTGGCGATGGAAAGCCCAATGCGCCTTGCAGCAGCCTGCGATTCCGCGCCGAACACACGAATGGTTATCAGTTTTTCTGCGCCTTCGCCGTCTTTAACAATCTGAATCGCTAAATCGCGGCACACGGCCTCAAGCCCCAATGCAAACGCGCTGAGGTCTGCGCCCTCAAACGGCGTATCCTGTCCAGTTGCAAAAACCAGAATCGTGTCGCTGGTGGATGTGTCTGAATCCACTGTTATCGCGTTAAAACTTGCATCAACCGCCATCGTCGTTGCGGCTTGTAAATCTTTTTTGCTGATGCTGGCATCGGTAAAAATATAGCCCAGCATTGTTGCCATATCGGGCGCAATCATGCCGCTGCCTTTGGCAAAGCCATTAATAGTAATCGCGCCTGAACTGGTTTTAACTGTTGTTGTTGCCAGCTTTAAAAAGGTGTCGGTGGTGCCGATGGCGCGCGCGGCTTGCTGCCAGTTATCCGGTGATGCGGTGCGCAAGGCTTCGGGCAAAACGGCTATCATCTTATCATGGCGCAGCGGCTCGCCAATAACCCCGGTTGATGATTGATAAATAGCCTTAGGTTCACACTTAAGAGCACCCGCGAGCGCGCCCACTAACGCCTCAACCGAGGCAATTCCCGCCTTGCCCGTAAACGCATTGGAGTTACCCGCGTTCACAATAAGGCCGCGAGCTGGTAGGCCGCTATCCAGCGCCGCACGACACCAATCAATCGCCGCAGAGCGCGTTTTAGAGCGGGTCAATGCACCCGCAGCAACCGCGCCCTTTTCAAACAGCGCAATAAGCGTATCGGGTCTATCTTTATAGCGCAAACCCGCATCAACAGCAGCAAGTTTTACACCTTTAATAATAGGCAAAGATGGAAGGGAAACAGGAGCCAAAGGCGATATTTTTAGCGTGGACATGTGTCCACGCTAAAACATCACGGAATGGAATTCAATACAGAGTTATTAACCTGAATTGTGGCTTTGCCGGTTAATTCCTGGATATATTGCTCAACCAGTTGATTCGCGGCTTCCTGCTGCAAACGCTGTTTAATCTGATCAAACGGCGCATCTTTTGCCGGACGAATATCTTCAACCTTAATCACATGCCAACCGAGTTGGGTTTTAACAGGCGTTTTTGAAAATTCGCCCGCTTTCATGCTCAGCGCTGCATCCGAAAATTCAGGAACCATCATTCCCCTGCGGAAATAGCCCAGATCACCGCCGCGCCCTTTACCGGATGGGTCAATCGTTTTTTCATCGGCCAGCTTAGCGAAATCTTCGCCTTTCTCAAGACGCTTAATGAGCACCAAAGCATCCTTTTCTTCTTTCACAAGGATATGGCGCGCCCGAACTTCGTTCTGGCCTTTATTGGCGGCAACGGCATCATCGTATAATTTCTTGATTCGTGCATCGGTCAAATCTTTATCCAGGCGCTGTTTCAGCCAAATTTCTCGAGCAATTGTTTTGTGCGTTTCTTCAATACGGTTTTTGTATTCTTCTGTTGTCGCAATTTTATCATCGGCAACGGCTTTGTCTAAAAGCTGTTCGCGTACGATGGAATTAAGCACAAGAACGCGCAGTTGCTCTTTTGTTTGCTGCTGAGCCAATTGCGGCGGCAGATTATCAAGACGTATCTTAACGTCGCCTGCGGTGATGTCTTTGCCATTAACCGTTGCGGCAACTTGGCTGCCTGCAAATGCAGCAGCTGGTATGGCCGGGGCTTGCGCAAAGCCTGCGTCTGCAGTGCTAAGCTGCATAACAGCAATCAATGCGGCTGCAGAAATAAAGTGGGAAACTTTTTTCATAGGACTCTCGTGTTTTTTGGTTTCAAAAAACACATAAGGGCGCCTATACGTTCTGGCAAGGGAAAAACTATGGGCGTAGCAGACAACACCGAACTCGCAGCTTTGCGAGCACAGCAACACACAACCCGCCGCGCAACCGTTGCGGCAATGGAACATATTTTATACACGCCATACCCACTCTTAGACCATGGTTTTATTCGCGTTATTGATTACATGGGCGATGACTCGGCGATTGTTCAGGCGGCACGAGTTTCTTACGGAAGCGGCACTAAAAAAGCCTCCACCGATGCCGCCCTCATCCAATACCTGATGCGGCATTGGCATTCGACACCGTTTGAAATGTGCGAGTTAAAATTACACGTTAAGTTGCCGATTTTTGTGGCGCGCCAGTGGATTCGCCACCGCACGGCGAATGTGAATGAATATTCCGCCCGCTATTCAACGCTCGATAAAGAATTCTATATCCCCGCGCCCGAACAACTCGCGGTGCAATCGGCCAGCAACCGCCAAGGACGCGGCAATATCCTCGCTCCTGATGAGAATGCACGGGTGATTGCCCTGCTTAAAGCCGACGCCGAGCATGTCTATAAAAGCTATACGGATATGTTAAACCAGGATGAGAACGGCGAGCCGCTCGACCCATCCAAAGATGGCCTTGCGCGTGAGCTTGCCCGCATGAACCTCACGTTAAACTATTACACGCAGTGGTATTGGAAAATAGACCTCCACAATCTTTTTCATTTTGTGCGTCTGCGCGCGGATAGCCATGCGCAGTATGAAATCCGCGTGTATGCCGATGTGCTGCTTGATATTTTGCAAAAGTGGGTACCGACCGCTTTTGCCGCGTTTAAAGAATACCGCCTCGGCGGCGTTCAGCTTTCCGCAACCGCGTGGCAAATTATCAAAAAACAACTCGCTGGTGAGACAATCACCGAAGCAACCAGCGGCCTTGGTAAGCGCGAGTGGAGCGAACTTCAAGCCTTACTAAACGCCTGAGCCAGCAGTCCTGCAACCCCGCGATACGCCGCCGCGTACGCTGAATCCGGTTCTGCTAAAACAATCGGCAAGCCGTTATCGCTGCTTTCGCGTATCGAAAGATGCAGCGGTATCTCGCCTAAAAACGGCACCCCCAGCCGCCCTGCCTCCTCCCGCGCTCCGCCGTGACCGAATATTTCCGCGCGATGCCCGCATTGCGGACAGCAGTAAAAACTCATGTTCTCAACAATGCCCAGCACCGGCACGCCCGTTTGCTGAAACATTTTCAGCCCCTTGCGCGCATCGAGTAGCGCGAGGTCTTGCGGCGTTGAAACAATCACCGCCCCCGTCACCGGTATACGCTGCGCCAGTGTTAACTGCGCATCCCCCGTTCCCGGCGGCATATCCACAACCAAAACATCCAGCTCCGGCCAGACCACATCGCGAAACATCTGCTCAATCGCCCCCATCACCATCGGCCCCCGCCAGATAACTGGCTTTTCCGCATCCACCATAAGCCCCAGCGACATGCAAAACAGTCCATGCTTTTCCAGCGGCGCCATTTTCTTATCCCCCAAATACGGCGGACGCTCGGTCAGATTCAACAAACGCGGCAACGAGGGGCCATAAATATCCGCATCCAAAATTCCCACACGCAGCCCTTGTTTTAAGAATGCCGCCGCAAGGTTCACCGCCGTGGTGGATTTCCCCACGCCGCCTTTGCCGCTAGCAACGGCAATAATATTTTTCAGCTGCGGCAATTCCATTTTTCCCGCCGCCGGTGGTCGCTTATGTGCGGCGCGTTGCGGCGGCGCGGTATCAGTGGCCGCAACTTCAGATGTTAAAATGACCTGTGCTTTTTGTACACCACTGAGACTAAGAAGTGCGGTTTCAACTGCCCTGCGCAGTGATTCGCTGCCTGCTTTATCGCCATCTCCTAACGTCAAAACACAACCCGCCATCGCATCACGCACAACAACACTGCTGATATTTTCGGCTAAAAGCAGGGGCAAGCCGCTCGTGGGATTTTTAAGACTCAACAAAAAAGCCCTAACAGAATCAGGGTTAAAAACATCAGGCATCACAGTTCCTCTTGGCAAAACACGGTATCCACACTTATATACCGTTACGTCAAGAGAGAGAGCATCAAATGGCTTGGGATAACGGCAACAACAATAATCCTTGGGGTCAAAAACCAAGCGGTGGCAACAGTGGTGGCGGCGGTTTCGGTGGTGGCGGATCGCGCAGACCCGGTGGCGGCAATACGCCTGATGCTCCCGATATTGATGAAATGCTGCGCAAAAGCCAAGAACAACTGCGCAGGATGATGGGCGGCGGGGATGGCTTTAATTTTAAAAAGACAGCGCCATTGCTGCTAGCAGCAGGCGTTGCGCTCTGGTTAGCAACCGGGATCTATACAGTTAAAAGTAACGAACAAGGCGTTGAGCTTACCTTTGGTAAATGGAGCAACGTTGCTGCGCCGTCAACAGAAGGCCTACACTACCACTGGCCAGCACCGATTGGCCAAACCGTGGTTATGGACGTAACGCGCCAGCGTATTATCACCGTGGGCTATGTCGTTGCTGGCCGTGATCAGCAAACCCGTCAGGATGTTCCCGATGAGTCCTTGATGGTCACGGGTGATGAAAACCTGATTGATATTGATTTCCGCGTTACATGGAACATTGCCAACGCCGGGGATTTTTTATTCCGTGTTGATGAGCCGGAAGCAGCAGTAAAACGCGCCGCTGAAAGCGCCATGCGGGAAATCGTTGGGCGGCAGTCCTTTGATGTGAACCGCCGTGAATTGAATGAGCTAAGCCGCGCTGCCGCAGCACGCACCCAAGAACTCCTCAATCAATTGCAATCGGGCATTCGTATTGATGGTGTTTCCGTTGAGGCGACAAATCCCCCTGTACCAGTGGTAAACGCCGACCGTGATTTGCAAAACGCAACAAACGAAGCGCAGAAAGCTAGGATTGAAGCCGATGGCTACCGGATGAGCATCATTCCGCGCGCCGAAGGTCAAGCGCTTGCCGTTCGCCAAGAGGCCGATGCATATCGCGAGAAAGTCATCAACCAAGCAAAAGGGGATGCGGAGCGTTTCACCTCCGTCTATCAAGCCTATCAAGCCAATAAAGACGTAACAAAAACTCGGATGTATCTGGAAACGATGGAAAAGGTTTTAGGCGGCGCAAATAAGCTCGTCATCGACAGCGGCGCAAAAGGGCTTGCCCCCTATTTACCGTTACCCATTCCCGGTAATTCAGCACAACCAGCGCCGCGCACCGCGCCAGCACAACAATAATTTCTGAGGATATACCATCATGACTAAGAACCCGATGTTCCTTGTTGGCGCTATAATGGCTGTGCTGATTCTTATGGCGCAAAGCTTTTTCATTGTGGCTGAGCGTGAGCAAGCCATGGTGTTTCAATTTGGCCGCTTCATAAAAACCTATCAAGAACCGGGACTTAAGGCAAAAATCCCCTTTTTCCAAAACGTGGTGAAATATCCCAAAGTGGCAATTGGTATCGACACGGCAAATAAGGTTGAGATAACACTTGTTGGTAACCGTATTTTGGTTGATTTCTTTACCTATTACCGCATTACCGACCCGTTGGTTTTCTTCAAGAATTATCGCGACACAAGCCGCGCTGCTGTTGGCATAACCAGCCGCTTGCAAGAAATTGTTCGCGATGTTCTCGGCAATCGTCCACTGGCCGATATGCTCTCTGAAAAGCGTGTTGAAATCATGCAAAACATCACGGATTCTCTTAACAAAGAGGTACAAAACTTTGGTGTAGAGATTCTCTATGTGCGCATTCGTCAGGCTGATTTTCCGGATCAAAACTTGGAATCCATCTATAAGCGGATGATTTCCGACCGGGTTCGTGTGGCCAGCGAAACCCGCGCACTGGGTGATAAAGACGCCCAGGAAAAGCGTGCTGATGCGGATCGCCAGCGCACCGTGCTGCTATCGAACGCTGAGCGCGAAGCCCAAACCCTGCGCGGCCAAGGCGATGCAACAGCTATCAAAATCTACGCCGATGCCTTTAACGCCGATCCAAAATTCTATGAATTTTACCGCAGCCTTGAGGCCTACCGCACCACCTTTGCGGCACAGGGCGGCAACACATCAACATTTGTGATGAGTCCGGATTCAACCTTTTTGGATGTGTTAAACGAAGGCAAGCGTTAAATTATTTACGCCCATCAAAGGTAATCCTCGGGTCAACCAGTGTGTACACCACATCGGTAATGACACCGAGGATTAATCCCATCAGCGTAAAGATGTACAGGGTTGCAAACACAACGGGATAGTCGCGGTTTACCGCCGCTTCAAAGCCCAACAAGCCCAGCCCATCAAGGGAAAAAATCACCTCAATCAGCACCGATCCGGTAAACAGCATTCCAATAAGAACCGCCGGGAATCCCGCAATAATCAGCAGCATCGCGTTGCGAAACACATGGCCGTACAACACGCGCTTTGGCGAGCATCCCTTAGCCGCCGCCAGCAGTGTGTATTGCTTGCTCATCTCATCAAGAAACGCATTGCGGGTTAGCAGTGTTAGCGTTGCAAAACCGCTTATTGACAGCGCCGCAATGGGCAACACCAGATGCCACAAATAGTCCACAAGCCGCTCATCCCAAGGCCAAGATGCCGAATCCGGTGAGGCAAGCCCGCGCAGCGGAAACACGCTCCAATAACTGCCCCCTGCAAATAATATAATCAGTAAAATCGCAAACAAATAGCCGGGTACGGCATAGCCAATCACGATCGCCGTTGTCGTGTGGCGATCAAATGCTGTGCCACGCTGACGCGCTTTTCGAATGCCTAAGGGGATGGAAATTAAGTAGATGATAAGGGTGCTCCACAGCCCCAAACTTATGGAAACGGGCATTTTTTCCGCCACTAAATCCAACACCGGCCTGTCTTTATAATACGAGCTGCCAAAATCAAAGGACAGGTAGTTAACCAGCATCGTGAAAAACCGCTCATACCAAGGCTTATCAAAGCCGAATTGCTTTGTCAGTTGGGCGCGCAGCTCATCATCAACCCGTGCGGCTTCGGGGATAGCGGCGCTGCTGGCCATCGTTTCACTGCCGCCGCCACTCACTCTCGCTAATGCGCCAGCCGATTGCGCCCTCGATTGCGAGATTATTTGCTCTACGGGCCCCCCCGGTGCGGCTTGAATAATAACAAAATTAAGAAAAAGAATGCCTAATAAAGTAGGAATTAGCAGCAACAAGCGACGTATGATATATTGTAACATGTTACACGCCCTTGGCCGATATGGTATAATATATTATGTTATACAATGACTTATTTCATCCACCACGTATCGGGAAAGCCCATGCCATATTCTGGCCGAGTGGTTGGCTTGCCAAATTTATCCCAATATACAACACGCCAGCCGCTGGTATGCCAATGTGGAATAACATAATGATTCCATAGAAGTACGCGGTCAAGCGCATGAACGGCAGTAACTAAGCTTTTTCTGTCCGGCGCGGCCACGATTTTCTCAACCAATGCATCCACAACTGGGTTTTTAACACCCAAAATGTTGTTTCCGCCAACAACATCCGCTTCCTTAGATGTCCAGTAGCTGCGCTGCTCATTTCCTGGGGAAATTGACTGGCCAAAAGTGCCGATAATCATGTCAAATTCGTATTTATCCATACGCCCTTGGTATTGAACGGCATCGATAGTGCGGACGGTTGCTTTAATGCCTAGGCGTTCCAAGTTTTGAATAAAGGGCGCTGTCACCCGCTCAAAAGTAGGATCTTCGACAAGAATTTCAAAAGCAAACGACTCATCTTTCGCATTTTTTAACGCGCCGTCTTTAACCGTCCAGCCCGCAGCACTCAGCAAATCGGCTGCGCGCTTCAAATTTAGCCGCAACTGCGATGCAGATTTACTTTCCGGCAAGCGAAAAGATTGCGAAAACAAATCACGGGGCAACTGATCACGAAACGGCTCTAAAAGCTTAAGCTCCTCGCCTTCTGGAATGCCTTTAACGGCGAGTTCAGAATTGTTGAAATAGCTGTGGCTGCGGGTATAAATCCCATAAAAAAGCGTGCGGTTCGCCGTTTCAAAATCGAATGCAAGATTCAGCGCCTCACGCACCTTAATATCACTAAACAGCGGCTTGCGCAGATTAAAAAAGAACCCCTGCATTCCAACAACATTGCTGTGTTTGATTTCTTCTTTGATGATTTTGCCGGATTTTACCGCCGGAATATCATAGGCTGTTGCCCAATTTTTCGCGATATTTTCAATGCGAAAATCGTATTGTCCGGCCTTAAACGCCTCCAAAACTACCGATGAATCGCGATAATAATCGAAGCGAATCTTTGCAAAATTATACAGTCCCTTGTTGACGGGCAAATCTTTGC
Source organism: Alphaproteobacteria bacterium (assembly GCA_021297975.1). Taxonomy (GTDB): domain Bacteria; phylum Pseudomonadota; class Alphaproteobacteria; order JAJTHO01; family JAJTHO01; genus JAJTHO01. The sequence goes on along the minus strand of JAJTHO010000044.1, from coordinate 762 downwards.
CCCAGTAATCTTCAGCGCGCTCTAACGTTATGCTGCGCCCCGGCTGCAAGCCGACAACCCGATAAGGGCCGCTCCCAAGCGGCGTCTCTAAGCTTACTTTATCAAACCCGGCGACCTGATAAAACGCCTCAGACAGCACCGGCATTTGCCCCAGAATCAAGGGTAATTCGCGGTTTACGCCCGGCTTAAAATCGAAACGCACCGTACGCTCATCCACCTTAGACGCTTTTTCCACGTTGGCATAATACGAGCGATACGATGGCCGCCCTTGATCACGCAGCGTTTTAAATGTCCATAAAACATCTTCGACCCGAACCGGGCTGCCATCGTGAAATTTTGCCTCAGCGCGCAAGCGAAATTCCACAAACGTGCGCGCCGCATCCGTGCGCACAGCCTCAGCCAATAGACCATACGCCGAAAAAGGCTCGTCCTGGCTTTGCACCATTAGGGTATCAAACAATAGACCCACGCCCGCCGCCGGAACACCGCGCACAATAAAAGGATTCAACGAATCATAAGTGCCTAAATTGGCCTGTACCAGTTCCCCGCGCTTCGGCGCATCGGGGTTGACATAGGCGAAATTTTTAAAAGATGCCGGGTATTTCAAATCCCCATGCATAGAAAGGCCATGCGTAAACGATTGAGCAAAGGAAGGAGATACATTCAAAAGAAGCAGGGAAAAAAGCCACCAACCAACTAGACGCACTGTTCTCTCCCTTATTATTTCGCAACGGATAGCATACATTCCCGCGCCGCGTCTAG
>JAJTHO010000103.1 GCA_021297975.1 Alphaproteobacteria bacterium | reverse complement strand
TCATGCGGATCCAGCAAATCCGGCCGCCCCGTCGCCACATTGCAAAATGCGCAGGCGCGGGTGCAGACGCTGCCTAAAATCATGAACGTTGCGTGCTTTTTCGCCCAGCATTCGCCAATATTCGGGCATGCCGCCTCTTCGCAAACGGTGTTCAGCTTATGCTCGCGCACAATTTTGCGCGTCTCATGGTATTCCGGGGAGGTCGGCGCTTTCACGCGTATCCAGTCGGGTTTCGGCTGGCGCGGGCTGTCGGGTTTGTTCACATGGTGCGGCTGGCGCAGGGTTGTGGTGTCAAGCATGGGGTATTGTGGGGTATATTCAGCTCGTTTTCAAGAATCTTCAGAAGATTGTGTCTGTAAAAGATCGACGCCGAATAAACCGATCATCCGCCGCGCTCACACTAGGAACCACCGCCGCAATCGCCCGCCAAACCGCCTCGGCATCGTCAATATACCCCTTTTCCGCCGCAAAGCGCAGAAACGCCCGGGTTGTTAACACGGCAATATCAATATCCAGCGCGTTGCGGCGAATCAGCTCTGGCACCTTGCCGTTCTCGTACACCACCATCACCTCGCGCCCGGTTTTCTCAACCTCTTCGCTCAGCCACATGAGCACCGCCGCCTCGCCCGCCCCCCGGCTTTTATAGACCGGATCCACCAGCTTTTTGGCCGCATACAGCTCACCAATTTCCGTTTGCACAATCCTGAGCGGCTGGTTACTGCCCGGTTTCAGGCATTCTTTTATCCAATCGGCGATGTCGCGCGCATAGGGTTTATCAAGGCGTTCTGTTGCCTCTAAAACCACCATATCCACCAGCACCACCTCGCCCGCCTGATTCAGCAGATTGAGCATCCCCGCCGCCGCAAGGTGTATCAGCGGCGATGTATCGGGAATAATGATTTCCGGTTTTAAAATAGGATTCATGCCTGAATACTGCCATACCCGCCCTGCTGATACAAGGCCGCAAGCCGTAAATACTCGGCAACGTCAAGCTCCTCTGCTCGCCGCGTTGCCATGCCCTGCTCTTCCAGCGCGGCCACAAGCAGCGGATACGCCGCCAAGGAGGAGCGCAGCATCTTGCGCCGCTGACCAAATGCCGCCGCCGTTACTGCCCCCAGCGCGGCTAAAGGAACCATTGCCGCATGCGGATGCGGGCAAAGGCGCACCACGCTGCTGGTAATCTTCGGCGGCGGCACAAAAGCCGAGGGCGGCAGGTTAAAACACAGCTCAACCGCGCACACCGCCTGCGCCAGAATCGCCAGCCGCCCGTATATTTTGTTGCCCGGCCGCGCCACCAGCCGTTCTGCAACCTCGCGTTGAAACATCAGCACGAGGGTGTCGAGCTGGGCAGCGCGGCTCAGTAACTGAATCAAAATCGCCGTTCCCACATTATACGGCAGGTTGGCAGCGACATAGCGGGGCACTTTTGTGACAAAAAAATCACTATTTAGCCCCCCTTTGTTTTGACTTTTTTTATTTTTTATGTCATAGTCCTTTTGACTGCTTAGGGACTCCCCGCAGTCTGAGAGGCCGACCCGCCCTGGATTTGTTGCCAGCAAGCCGTCGGCATCTTTTATAAAAACCCCCTCTAAATCCTCCAGTGCGTCCCCCTCCACAATCCTGAGCCGCCCGCCCGCCGCCAAAACCAGCGGCTGCAGCGCCGCAACCGCGCGGGGGTCTTTTTCAATCGCCAGCACCTGCCCCGGCGTTTCCAACAAAAGCGCCCGTGTCAGCCCCCCGGGGCCCGAGCCAATCTCTAAAATCACCGCCCCCAAGGGCACATCACCCAATTGCCGGGCGATTTTCCGGGTCAGGTTTAAATCGAGGATAAAATTCTGCCCCAAGCGCTTATTGGCTTGCAGACCCGCCGCCGCAATCACCTCGCGCAGCGGCGGCAGCGCCTCAATGGCTTGCATGGGGGTCTGCACGACGCGCCGCAAGCGTTGCCGCAAGGCGCAGCGCGGCAATCAGGCTATCGGGATTGGCGCCCGCGCCGCTTTGCGCCAGCGCCAAAGCCGTACCGTGATCCGGGGAGGTGCGCACCACCGGCAAACCTAAAGTGACGTTCACCCCGCCCCAAAAATCCAGCGTTTTCAGCGGTATCAGCGCCTGATCATGATACATGCACAGCGCGGCATCATAGCGCGTGCGTGCCTCGCTGTGAAACAACGTATCCGCCGCATGCGCGCCGGTGACATGAAATCCCTGCTCCTGTAAGGCCTTGAGCGCGGGCTGAATACAGCGGATTTCCTCATCCCCCATCGCGCCCCACTCCCCCGCATGGGGGTTCAGCGCGGCAACGGCAATGCGCGGCGTCTGGATGCCAAAATCCCGGCGCAGCGCCGCATCCAACACTTTCACCGCCGCAATAATGCGGTGCGGTGCAATAAGCTCCGCTACATCCCGCAGCGGCTTATGAATCGTCAGCGGCACAACGCGAAGCGGCGGGTTTATTGCCTCAGACGTCAAGAGCATCACCGGAAGCGGCGCAAAAGTTCGCGCCGCGAGGTATTCCGTGTGGCCATCATGGCGGAAACCGGCGGCATAGAGCGTGCCTTTATGAATCGGACAGGTGACGAGCGCGCTGGCAAAACCCTGCTGAACGGCGCTGAGCGCCGCGTCGATGCTGGATACTACCGCCGGGGCATTGGCCGTATTCAGCGTGCCGGGGATGACGGGAGCGGCCAAGGGAACAGGCACTTTTAACACCGGCAACAACCGCGTGTCGCTCGGCATGTCGGCTGCGTCTAACATGTTATAACATGTTATATTGAGTCCGAGCCGTGCTGCCGTCTCGTGCAACAGCACCGCATCCCCCACCACAAAAAAACGCGCTTCGTTTTGAAGAGAAAAATGCGCCCGCAGCACAATCTCCGGCGCAATGCCCGCCGGTTCGCCCATGGATACCGCCAGCGGTTTAACCACCAATACCCGCCTGTTTCAGGTCGATAAAGCTGTTGCGGCGCAAGTCTTTCATGAAACTATCAGAAAGCCGCTCCAGCTTTTGCTGGCGCAGGCGTTCGCGAATTTGCTCATCCGACGGCAGGGACGCTTCCGCCTTCACCGGCGCAGCGGCCGCACCGCCCGGCGTGAAGCGGTCACACACGGTGAAAATGACCAAAAGCCCATTCACGAGCAGCGGCGGCGTGGAGGCGCCAATCGGCAGCGGCGCTGCGGCTTGGCGCACTTGTTGCGGCAATTTGCCCAGCTGCAACCGCCCCAAACTGCCCGACACCACGTCTTTACGCTTCGCCGCCAGCTTTTCCGCGTCCGCACAGCTGCTTATCTGGCTCAGGGTATCCAGCGCCCGGTCGCGCAGCGATGCCAGTTGCTTTTGTGACGGCTCCGGCGGCAACTCAAACACCGTTTGAAACAGCGATAATTCCGTATCCGCAGATGCCGTTGCCTCCGGCACGTTTGCGGCTTCCTCACTTACACCCGCCGTGCGCCGTGCTTTTAGCCACAACAAAACTACACTATCCCCATCAACAATCGGC
>JAJTHO010000016.1 GCA_021297975.1 Alphaproteobacteria bacterium | reverse complement strand
GCGACGCCGTCACCTTCGGCTTCACATACCCTTCGCTCCAATCAAAATTGCCCGTGCTGCCAAAATTGGTGCCGCGAGTTTTGAAGAGGCCTGCCTCTGCTTTGAAGGCGCCGTTAATCTCCGTGCCGTTCTCTTTATACAGCGTCACATCGGCCTTTGCAGCAGTAGCCGATGAGAGCAACGCAGCCGCGCATACAGCGGGGAATAAAAAACGGATAGACATGATACTTAAGGCTCCTGATGGGGTGGATGGAAGGCGTTTACAGCTGTAACAGCCGGTCATCCTGATACACACCCTGCGCATCAAAACGGACCAGCACGGGCACAGCCGTCGGTATTTCAACGTTTTGTACTTCTTCGTCGGACAAGCCGCGAATTTCTTTTAACAGCGCACGGATACTATTGCCATGTGCCGCCACCAAGACATTTTGCCCGCTTTTAAGCGCGGGCAGAAGGATATTGTGGTAAAAAGGCCGCACTCGCTCCACCACGTCTTTCAGGCTCTCTGTGGCCGGAAGGCTGAAGGGGAAGCTGGCGAAAGTGGGTGTGTTGGCCGGGTGGTGTGGGTTTTTTGCATCCAGTGGCGGCGGGGCGATGTCATAGCTGCGTCGCCAGACGTGCACCTGCTGTTCGCCGTATTCGGCGGCGGTTTCGGCTTTGTTAAGCCCTGTCAGGCCGCCGTAAAACCGCTCAATCACCTCGGGCGATTCGGTTAAAGGCAAGTCCTTTTGCCCCAAATACGCCAGCAGCAATTCCGCTGTGCGCCGTGAGCGTTTCAGCGGCGAGACATAGGCGCGCTGAAATGATAACCCTTCAGCCTTCAGGCCAAGCCCGGCTTTGCGCGCTTCGTCTTCGCCAAGGGGCGTGAGGTCGACATCCACCCAGCCGGTGAAGCGGTTTTCAAGATTCCAGACGGATTGGCCGTGGCGGACGAGAGCGAGTGTAGGCATGTGTGCTTATTAGCTTAGTGATTATTTATTTCAAGTAACTAAATTTTAACCGGTATACGGCATCATTCCCTGTATGAAAAAATTCAGCTTGGAATGGATGGCTGATAAAGAAAAATCCACGCCATGGTGTGCGGACTATTTAAAAACGCTTGGTCGCCAAGTTGAAGGTTTAGAAGATCTGATTAACAATGAAACTTGTATCGTTTTTTTTGAGGATCAAGTTGGTGTTATTAGTCCTGTAGGTGTAATATCCTTAGTTGAGCAAGGAAACGATGAATTTGATTTTGTTTTTTGTTATGACCCTGAGTATGTAGCGTCCGACAATCCAGCAATTTCTGTAACGTTGCCTAAGCAAAATCAAATTAGCAGAACTCACAACCAGATTCATCCGTATTTTGATAATTTGTGTTCTGAGGGGTGGCTCTCTGAAGCTCAAAATAAGAGTATATCGCAGTCTTTACACATAGAGAATGTCCAGACGCGATACAGGATTCTTGCTCTTTTTAGCCGCAGCAATCATGGCGCTGTAAGTCTTACCTATGCAAAAATAGATGAGGCTATAGATCCGCTTCCTAATCATTTACAGCGCATTGCATTGCAGCCACGCTCGACTTTAACAGGCATGTGGCCAAAAGGTTTAGGCGTTACACTGCGTGACACAATTATTCCATCGGGCTACTTTGAGCGAAGTGAATGGATCATCAAATACCCTATGCAGACCAATGGATATGGCACCTTAGACACAGATGGTTTACAGTATGAGTATCTTGGGAATTTGGCAATGCGTGCATATCTACCGCATGATGAATTCCCAGAGTGTCGATTTTTTAAGATGGGTATAGGGGAGGAGCTTGTCCCTGTTTTAGCGATTAAAAGATTTGATCGATTGGGTACAGAAGGAAAGCGTCATTTCGAAGAGTTAAATCAGGTTTTTGGTGAGCCTGAATCACGAAAGTATGATGGGGCTGGTTATGAAGATGTTGCAAAAATTGTTGCAGAACTAGTCTGCGAAGATGCACGTAAGCGTATTTTTCAGCGATTCACCGCTCAACTTTTATGCGGTATAACGGATTCACATTTAAAGAACTTTGGTCTTTTTCATGATGGAGATAATAAATTTTCTTTAACGCCCAACTACGATCTTAATCCGAATTATTTTAGTGGTTTAGAAGGTGATGCTGAGATAGCCTTACAAGTAAAGGGAAGGAATCTGCCAAAAATTAATGAGCTGAAACTAAAGAATTTAGTAATTGTTGGTGAGCAAATGGGATTAACTAAAGTAGCTATATACGATACCATCATAACGCTGCGTAATAATGGTATGCTTCTTGAGGAGACCTTGCTGAATGATGAAAATCCACTGGTAAGGGGCTCAATAAAGAGTAATTATATCGACCACTTAAGAAAGTGGAATAGCTCTATGATTTCAGCTAGTCCAGCCAATGAAAAATATATGAATAGTGCTTTTTTAAAGGATAGCAGTGTTCTTCAATACATCAGTAAAAATTCAGATATTGAGCGGCGCTAATCACTAAGCCGCCTTAACAGCCATCATGCCATCAAGCCGCTGCAGCCGCTCATACAGGCTCTTGCTTCGGCTGAGCAAACTCCGCAGCCCCTGCGGTAATGTCCCCGACTGCTCCGACTCATCAAAGCCGCAGATGGAATCATTGGAAATGGTAAAACCGTTGGTGCGCGCCTCTGCCGCCGTCATTTCCCCGCCGTGAATGGCTTTTTGCGCCATCAGCCAGCTCATCATCTCGAGAAGGCGTGAGGTCAGGCGGGTCGAATGATAGGTAACAAACAAGCGGTCTTCGGGAACCATGGTATCACGCAGGCTGGGGGCAACATAGGCCATGTAATTGCGGGTCTCAAGCAGCAAGGCATAGGCCTCGTCATAAATTTTTTCAACCAAACCACCGACGACGATACCTGTTGCTTGCATAATAAACCTCATATCTATAAAATAGTATAAACATAAATTTGTAAAATTGTAAATAGATTTATATCACAGGTTGTAAATTATTTCCAGGCGATTGGCACAGGATAGCGGGTGATGTGGGAATCGTCGCTTACAAGGACAAGTTGATGGGCGATTGCCTGGCACACAAGGATGCGATCAAAGGGATCTTGATGAAAGCGCGGGAGTGAAGAATACTGGTCTATCGCCACGGCTTCCAAGGGAAGCCAAGAAAAATTCAGTCGCCGCATTTCTTCGTGGAAAAATTGTTTAGGCGGCACGGGTAAGGGGAGCCGATTATTATAATATTTAATGCTTGCTTCCCAATAGCTCGCTACGCTGACATAGACGTTTTCTTCATAGCTTTGGCAGATAGCGGCTGCTTTGCTGCTTAATTTATCGGGGGATTGAAGGCACCAAAGAAACGTGCAGGTATCTAATAGATAACCGGAATATCTCATGTTGGGGGCGAATCCGGCAGCGTAAAATACTCACTAAACCCTGGTATGGGGTCTTTGAAATTAGCTGGAATATCAAATTTATAGGGCGAGCTTCCCAAGGGGCGCACTTTCCGTTTTTCGCTACTTTTCGGCTCTTCCATGGGTACAACGTGGGCAACAACGATGTGTTCACGCGTAAGCGCGACGGTCTCACCGGCATCAAGCGCCCGCTGCACCGTTTCGGCAAAGTGTTTATTTGCTTCGTTGAGGGGAACCGTAATCATCCTTGAAAAATAGCAGAAACCCGCCACATAGTCAACGCGTGAATCCGCAAAACCCCACTGCAAAACAGACCGCCACAACCCGCCTGGCCGCTGGCGTTGCCATCATCAGCGCAGCGCTGCAAACCCTTGGCCTTGAGCCGGGGGTATACCGGATGCTGAATGAGGCGGGGGAGCCTCTCTATGTGGGCAAGGCGCGGCAGCTGAAAAAGCGCGTTGCGGCCTATACCAAGCCCGAAGCCCTGCCAAATCGCCTGCGCCGGATGATTGCGGAAACGGCGCGGATGGAATTTGTGCTGTGTCAGAGCGAGGTTGAGGCGCTGCTGCTGGAATCGGCGCTGATAAAAAAGCTGTTGCCGCGCTATAATATCCGCCTGATGGATGATAAGGCGTATCCTTATATTCTGGTGCGTAAAGACCATCCTTTCCCCCAGATTCTGCGCCATCGGGGGGCAAAAACCGTCAAAGGCGAGTATTACGGCCCCTTTGCCAACGCGGCGGCGGCAACCGACACCATAACCGCGCTGCAAAAGGTGTTTCAGCTGCGCCCCTGCCGGGATACGATTTTTAACAACCGCTCGCGCCCGTGCCTGCAATACCATATTAAACGCTGCAGCGCGCCGTGCGTGGGGTATATCAACGCGGCGGATTACGCGGGTTTGGTGGGGGATGCAGAGCGTTTTCTGCGCGGCAAAAACACAGCGGTTCAGGAAAGCCTGCAAGAACGGATGCAAGCCGCAAGCATAGCGCAGGATTACGAGCAGGCGGCGTTTTACCGCGACCGGCTGAAAATGCTGGCGGTGGTGCAATCGGCGCAGGTGGTGCATGTGCCGGGGCTGGAGGATGCGGATGTGCTCGGTATTGTTCACAGCGGCGGCGCAACCTGTGTGCAGCAGTTTTTCTACCGCGCGGGCAGCCATTATGGGAATACCGCGCATTATCCGAAACACGATGCCGAGGTGCCGCTGGATGAGGTGCTGAGCAGCTTTATCGCCCAGTTTTACAGCGCGGTGGCCGCGCCGCCTGTGCTGCTCACCAACATAGAGCCAGCGGAAAAGGCGCTGCTGACGGCGGCTTTAGAGCTGAAAAGCGGTCACCGGGTGCGGATAGAACAGCCCCAACGCGGCGCGAAGGTGGAGGTTATCGCGGCGGCAGTGCGCAACGCCGGTGAGGCACTCGCCCGCCGCACGGCGGATAGCGGGCATACGGCGGCCATGCTCGAGCGGATGGCCGTGGTATTTGATTTGCCCGCTGCGCCTGAACGCATTGAAATCTATGATAACAGCCATATTCAAGGCACCAGCGCCCTTGGCGCGATGGTGGTGGCAACGCCTGATGGTTTTGATAAAAAAAGCTACCGCATCTTTAATATGCCGAGCGCGCCGGGGGCGGGTGATGATTTTGAGATGCTGCGGCTGATGCTGCGCCGCCGCTTGAAGCGCAGCCTAGATGCTGATGGCGCGGGCTGGACGCGCCCGGATGTGCTGCTGATTGACGGCGGGGCAGGGCAGCTAACGGCGGCGCAGGAGGTCTTGAGTGAGCTGGATTTAGCCGATTCCCTGCCGCTTATTGCCATTGCCAAAGGGGTTGACCGGAATGCCGGGCGCGAATGGTTTCACCAGCCCGGTAAAGCGCCGTTTCAATTGCCGCCTGATGATGCGCTGCTATATTATTTGCAGCGTCTGCGCGATGAGGCGCACCGCTTTGCGATAACCGGCCACCGGGCAAAGAGGGGGAAAACCATGCTCGATTCATCGCTCGATAGCATTCCCGGCGTGGGGCCGAAGCGGAAAAAGGCGCTTTTGGCGTATTTTGGCTCAGCAAAGGCGGTGAAGGCGGCCGGATTGCAGGATTTACAGCGCGTGCCGGGGGTCGATGCGGCAACGGCAGAGGCGGTGTGGAAATATTACGCGAATGCTTGAAAATCCCTGTTCGTGGCCGCTAGGAGCATTCAATATAAAACAATGGGGGTCATCTCGACTGGAGCAAAACCGCTAGGTTTTGAGTAATGGAGAGATCTCCTAGTAGGACGCAAAGATCCCTCCGCGCAGCCGCTAAAGCGGCTTTGGTCGGGATGACGCCACTTTTTTTAAATGACCCTGTGTGCGGCCGCTAACCCCCTTGACTTTTCGCGCCGTTCTGTCATTATAGTGATGCTGTTCACACAGCTATGGCGATACACAGCGTTCAGAATAGACGTTACGGACCCGGGGGCGGTACCCGGCGCCTCCACCACAGCCAGCTCGCGGGCTGGTTGCGGCGGGGGCGAATTAGCTTCGACGTGCGTGGTAAAGGAATATCTGTCGCCCGGTATGATTCCGCTGTTATCGGGTCATTTTTATAAGTGCAAACGACAACGTAGCACCAGTAGCAGCTCGTAAACTCGCAGCCTAACAGCTCTGAGTTTCAATAGTTGAAATACGCGGCGCGGGGCGGCCGGGCAACAGAACTGCCCCATTTTTCTTTCGGCATTTAAGACACAACGCGCGGTATGGGCGCAAAACGGCACATATTATGCTTGCCGCCGCGGAATGCACGGTTTATTAAGGGTTCTAGGCTACTATGGCAGTTATATATGGATGATCTCCTGCATTACGACAAACTCGTTGAGAACGCGCTGAAAGGCGTGGTGCGCACCGCGTTGCAACTGGTGCAGAAGAACGGTTTGCCTGGCTCACACCACTTTTACATCACTTTCCGCACCGATCACCCCGATGTGATTGTGCCGCCGTATTTGCGCGATAAATACCCGGATGAGATGACGATTGTCCTGCAATATCAATTCGAAGATTTGATTGTCCGCGAGGATATGTTCTCTGTTTCCTTAAGCTTTAACAACGTTTTAGAGCATTTATCGGTGCCATTTTCCACCGTAACCGGTTTTGCTGACCCGTCCGTTAAATTCGGCCTGCAATTTCATGTGGATGAGATTGAAAACGAGGTTGCCGAGCATCCTTCCAGCAGTGAGGGCGCCGCGCGCTCAAAAGCCAACGCCGATGAGGCCGCCGCCGGGGCTGAAGGCAGCGAGGAAGGCGAAAAAGTTGTTTCGCTGGATTCCTTCCGCAAAAAGAAGTAAGCACGGCGCATGATGCGCCTCAACGTTCCGTTCACTGTCACCGCCGCCGATTGGCTAACTCTTGCGCGGTTCATAACGCCGCTGCCGCTGGCTTTATTATGGTGGTTGCCGGGCGGGGCGTGGGTTTGCTTTGTGCTGTTTAGCGCGGCGGCGCTGACCGATTATTTTGATGGCATGGTGGCGCGGCGCTTAGGCGTTTCCTCCGGTTTTGGCGTGATGCTCGATCCCATTGCGGATAAAATACTCGTTATCAGCACGCTGCTGCTCCTTGCGCTTAGCCGGGATTTAAGCTGGCTGGGGCTTTTGGCCTTTTGGGGGATTTTGTGGCGCGAGCTGATTGTGGCGGGTCTTAGGGAATATCTATCTTTACGGGGCACGGCATTGCCGGTGGTGCGGCTTGCGAAATATAAAACGGCACTACAAATGCTGGCCTGTGCGGTCTTGTTATGGGAAAACGCGAATGGCGGCTATTGGCCATATTGGTTTGGCGAGGGGCTGCTCGTTCTGGCCGCGCTGCTGACCCTATGGACGGGCTGGGGTTATGTTAAAACCACGTTAGAAGCCTTGGAAAAGAGCGACGCGGCGGGTTAATTCTCGGCGGCTTCTATCCGCCGCCATTTGGCCACGTTGCGATTATGTTCGTCGAGTGTCTTGCCAAAGGCATGACCGCCGGTGCCGTCTGCGACAAAATAATAATACTCGCTGCGTTCGGGATTCAGCGCGGCGCGGATAGCGCCAGCCGATGGATGACAAATAGGGGATGGCGGCAAGCCGTTGTTCAGATAGGTGTTAAAGGGGCTGGGGGCGCGTAAATCGGCGCGGCTGAGCGGTCGGCCTAAATCGCCGCTGCCGTTTGAGGCGGCATAGACCACCGTCGGGTCAGCCTGCAGCGGCATGTTGATGCGCAAACGGTTGGTATACACACTCGAAACAAGGCCATATTCTGATTTCTTCGGGGTTTCACGCTCAATAATCGATGCCAGAATAACCGCCTCAATAGGCGTTTGCAGCGGCACATCCGCTGCGCGATTTTGCCACAGCTCATTAAGCGTTCGGGCATGTTTTTGCTCTAGGCGGGCAAGGAATTCCGCGCGGGTTGTGCCGCGTGTGAAAAAGTAGGTTTCGGGCAGAATACTGCCCTCGGCCAGCGTCTCTATCGCTGCGCCGCTGAGGATGTCATTGCTGTTAAGGGCTGCAACAATCTGCTGACTTGTCCAGCCTTCAACAAGGGTTATCCGGTGTTGAACAACCTTGCCGCTGCTGAGCTGATTGATGATGTCGCGCGGTGATTGGCCAATGGCTATATCGTATTCCCCGGCCTGAACGCGGCTCTTATAGAGTCGTTTGCTTGCCTCAAGCGCGGCCAGCCAATGCCAGCGCGTGCCGCCAAACGTGGATGAAAGGGTCGCGGCAATGCCCTTTTGCCCAGTGCCAGGGGCAAGCCAGACACGCTGCGTATCATTCTTCAGTGGTGAATTAAACCAATAGTATGCATAGCCCACACCGCCTACGCCGATAAGCAAAAGCAATACAATACTGATACCAAGCAAGCGCTTCATACCGTCCCCCTTTATTGAGGGGATGCATAGCACAACCAAGCGGCGGCTGTCAGCCTAGAAGCTGTATTCCGCTTCGGCTAAATTTTCAGCCTCACCGAGTTTTCTGGTAATAAATTCCGGTTGTTCCGCAATGCCAATATCATGCAAATCACAGAGCACGCGGTCTATTAAATCCGAATCAGAGCGCGTATCCGCATACATATCGACTAAGCTATCAGCATAGCGATCCGCGGCATCGTCATTAAAGCCCATAGAATCAGCCAACATAAGACCGAAAATGCGGGT
>JAJTHO010000162.1 GCA_021297975.1 Alphaproteobacteria bacterium | reverse complement strand
TCCTCTTTTTAGGACACAGAATACAAAACCTTCTGCAACGCTTTCAAGCCATCCTGCCGTTTGTGGGAATCCATTTTTGCCAGATTAAGCTGTTTCCACTGCACAGCAGGCAAGCTGGAAGCACCCTCTACACCCAGCAGCAGCCATGCGGGTTCGCCTGCTTTGAACGACAGCAGAAACTGCCGCTCATCCTCTGTCATTTCCCGCTGCAGCAGGGCGATAAGCGTTTCCCGCGCAGATTTTGCCGGCATACAGATCCGGCAACGTCAGCACCGGCAACTCCGCAAAGCCGAAGGTCTCCGCCACAACCGGGCGCACTTGCTGTACTTGCGGCGGAAAGATCGTACCGCGAAGGACGGGTGACAGCTCGATCTTGATACGGGTGCGGTACTGCTGCACCATCATTCGCAAGGCATCCGAGAGTGTGAACGCACGCTGAATCTGAATTCCGGGCAGAGACGCGGTGATACGGGTAGCAATCCGCTCCAGCGCCGCACGCACGTTGGCGAGAGCCACATCGCGACTATCCAGCGGCAGATACACCAGATCGATATCCACCGACAGCCGAGGCAAATCCCGCACAAACAGGTTGATGGCCGTACCGCCTTTCAGGGCGAAGCAGGATTCCTCGGCAATGAACGGCAACACCCGTACCAGCAACTGCACCTGAGAAAAGAAGGGCGATGTTCTATCCATGGAGATCTCGCGGTACGGTGATCAGATAGGTAGGATCAAGCCTGCCGCCCTTTATAAGAACGCGCTTACCCGTGCCGAGGTGACCCGTCTGCGGGGTTAGTAGGCGGCTGTCGAGTTTTGACAACCATGGATGCTGGTGCCGCTGGGCAAACCATAAGAACAAACGTTTGGCCTTGATGGAGGGGTATGTTTCCAGCAACGCAGCGATGCGGCCTGGCAACAAGGTTGCGAGTCCCTGGAACAAGGCATCCGCATGCTCAAAGGAAACATCTGCCGGTACCTCATCCATCACCTCAAACACGGCGCGTTCCGGCGTTGCCACCTGCAACTCCCAACCGATGAGGCCAGAGGGAAACGCAACACCCTGATTCTGTGACGACAGACCTTTGTGCACCACCCACCGCACCTGCGGCAGCAGCGAATGCACCCAGAATGGCAGGCGATGCGAGCCATGGAGATGAAGGGATTGTTCTGCGCCCAGCGACATATAGTGTGCAAGGCCGTGCAATTCCAGCGCCGTCATCCCGCCTGGCATCAACGCCACCCCCATGCGCTGCAGGGAAGCTACAATGCCTTGCCAGGTCAGCGGCATGCCGGGCTGTTTGAAGACGCCGTGCGCCACCCCTTCCAGGCGGCCACTCTTGCGCCAGTTATCCAGCGTATGCGGTGATAATCCCTGTCCGCGCAGCCAGGCACGCGTAACGACAAGGCCATGCGGCACATAAGCAGTTAGCTCCTGAGAGGAAGCATGGGACATTTTGTTTCCAGTATTCGTTTATATCGGCGTTTTTCGCCGATAATAGCCTTACACATAAACCTTAGCATAGCGGAGTAAGTTTATAAAGAAAATAATAAACGGCGTTTTTCGCCGGAAAATCCTTTTTTATTAAACTTATGAAGGCTGCCTGGCGCAATTATAAAACCCCCTTAAAGACCATCCCACCCGCACGCCACCACTGGTTTTTTCACGCCCGCAAACACCACATTCACCCCCAAGCGTTGCCGGACAACAGAGAATGCACCACTTGACTTTTTTCTCCGTTTTGTTTTGAATCCCACATCGGGAGCCATTTACACTTTTAGAGTGTCTGAAGAAATCCAAAATATCAAATAAAATAAGGCAAATCGGCGGGTTTAGCGTCCAGCACCAGCCGATGAGAATTGTTTACATCCGAACATTGTGGGGGTAAATGTGGGGATGATAATCTTACCAAAAAAAACTGTTACCCTCAATGCCCTTAAATGATGCAGTTTTTAAGAATGCTAAGCCCGATGCAAAGCCGCGCTAGCGGTGCGCCTGTTCCTACGCTGTACCGCTGGGCTCTTACCTCAGCCCGGGGAGAGAATTTTATATTCGGTCTTCTGAACCGCCAATTCCGATCCGTTTGAAAAACTATGTACGACCCAATTAAAGATGGCATGGAGAAAACCACCAGCTCGGTACGCTATACGGTGGAAAAACCTCCTGCGTATTTGTCCGGCTTGGTGCATTGCTACTGGGAGCTCAAGACTGAAACTACTTTGGTAGATGCTTTTTGTCTTCACGCTATGCCTGACGCCTGCGTGAATATCTTGTTTAATTTGGTAGACACTGCCATTGCCGGGATAACCGCATTGCGCACCAATTATGAAATTCTCAATCTCGGAAAGTCGTTTCACTATGTTGGCATACAACTGCTGCCGGGCGTGTGGCAGGGCGATCCGCAAGAAATTATCGATCAGTATGTTGGTATGCCTTACGCTGGAAAACTGCCTCTAGTAGCCACTAGCAGGGCACTTGCCCAACGCGATTTTTCAACCCAGCAGGAGGTTATGTCTGGATTGGTGCAGTGGCTTATCGAAAACAAACTGGTGGTGAATAATCCTGTCACCGAAAGGATTTTGGCAAATCTTGATGATATTCGCACTGTGGCTGATATGGCTGTGGTGGTGTGCCTATCACCGCGCCAATTGCAACGTATACTCAAACAAACAACGGGCTTTTCCCCGCATGATCTGCTCAAGGTCTTGCGCCTTCAGCAATCATTCAAACAGCACTATCTGGACTTGTATGCCGACCAATCGCATTACATCCATTCGTTTCGCAAAGTCACCGGCTACACCCCCGCGAAATACATCGAAAAGTTTGATGTCTGATTTACACAATACAGACGGTTGATTGGCTCTTACACTGAGCACTTCTTCATCAACAAAGGAGCGCCATATGGCAACTTCAAATGCAATTGGTTGGTTTGATATTTACGTCACTGACATGAACCGGGCTGTAGTTTTTTACGAAAGTGTGCTGCAACAAAAGCTGGTGCCCATTGGCGACCCGACCGGAGAAACCCAGATGATGAGTTTTCCCGCAAACATGGGGCTATATGGTGCAGGTGGTGCCTTGGTGAAGTCGAGCTATGCCCGCCCGGGCTTGGGCGGCACCTTAGTTTATTTCAGTGTGGAGGATTGCGCAAAGGAAGAATCACGCATCGCCGCAGCGGGCGGCAAAGTTATACGGCCTAAGTTCACCATCGGGGAGTTCGGCTGGGTGAGCCTGTGCGAAGACACTGAGGGCAACTTGTTTGGCCTCAGCTCAATGAAATAGGCTTTTTGTCGCCAAATTCGGCCTAGTTGGGATTGTAGGAGAACATTCAGCCTAACCTGTAATTACCTACTTCACAGCAGCGCCAAGGTGGGTGCGGTGTAAATTTCGGCGGCTACAAACGTATCAGTGCATTTAGACGTTGAAGTACTTCTAAGCGCTTAATCTACTATAGCTCCAAGAAGAATCACATCTTTTTAAAACCCAATCACCGCACCCAAGCCCCGCGCCGCATTCATCCCTGCCGTCAGCCCATCCTCATGAAAGCCATAGCTGAAGTACGCCCCCGCATACCAAACGCGCTCTTTGCCTTGGATTTTATACAGCTCTTGCTGTGCCCGAAAGCTGGCCATGGTGTATTGCGGATGGGTGTAATGGTGGGTTGCGTGGGTCAGCTCGGCTTTGGGCTGGACGCCAGGGTTAACGGTAACATACAGCGGAAATTGCGGCGGAATATTTTGCAGCCGGTTCATCCAATAGGTTAGCGACACATTCCGGTTGCTGCCATCCGAATTGCCGAGATAATTCCACGCCGACCACACTTTACGCCGACGCGGCATCAACGCCGCATCGCTATGCAGCACCACGGTATTGGGCGTTGTCCGGAATGCGCCCAAAACAGCCCGCTCATCCTCGCTGGGGTTACGCAGCAGCGCAAACGCCTCATCCGCATGAGTTGCCAAGAGCACCGCGTCAAAATCTTCATCCGGCGCGCCGTCCCGGTGCACCGTCACGCCGCCCTCACGGCGCGTGATGCCGTTAACGCCCGCGCTTGCGGTAATGCGCCCGTCCAGCGCGCTCACCAGTTTTGTAACATAGCTGCGGCTGCCGCCCGTTACCGTCCGCCATTGCGGGCGGCCTTTAATTTGAATCAGGCCGTGATTCTGGCAAAAGCGGACAAACGTGAGCAGGGGGAATTCGAGCATCTGCTGCGCCGGCGTTGACCAAATCGCCGCGCCCATCGGCACAAAGTGGCGCTGTATCGTCCAATCGTGATAGCCTTCGCGTTTCAGGAACTCACCCACGGTCAGGTTTTGATTGGCGGGGTCATTCGCCGCATCGGGCGCTTCTTCGTGAAACTTAATGATATGCCACAGCATTTTATAAAATTTTGGCGTAAGCAAATGACGGCGCTGTGCGAACAGTGCATCCAGCGGCGCGGTGGCATATTCAAACGCGCCGTTATCAAGCGATACCGCAAACGACATGTCGCTCGCCTCCGATGCCACATCAAGATGTTTGAACAGCTTCACCAGATTGGGATAATTGCGGTCGTTAAAGACAATAAAGCCGGTATCAACCGGAACTGTGTGCTCGCCAAAGCGAACCTCGTTGGTGTGCGCATGGCCACCGATGCGGGCATTTTTCTCAAACAGCGTAACCTGTTTTCCGGATTGGTTCAGCAGATAGGCGGCTGCTAAACCAGAAATCCCCGCGCCTATAACCGCAATTTTTTCGCTCATACCGCTTCCTTTTTTATTTTCTCAAACGCTTCTAGCGCCCGATTACGCGCATGGCTATGGTCAACTATCGGCGCGGGATAACCTTTTGGGCGCAGCAATGCTCCCGCCTCCCACGGCTGATGCACAAACTGCTGCGAGACATCCTTTAGTTCCGGACACCATTGCTTCACATACCGCCCCTCGGGATCAAATTTCTCGCCTTGGGTCACGGGATTGAAAATCCGGAAATAGGGCGCTGCATCCGCGCCGCAGCCAGCAACCCACTGCCAGCTCGCCGCGTTGTTCGCCGCGTCCGCATCAACCAGCGTATCCCAAAACCATTCTTCGCCCCGTTGCCACGGTATCAGCAGGTGTTTCACCAGAAACGACGCCACAATCATCCGCACCCGGTTGTGCATCCATCCTGTGTGCCAGAGCTCCCGCATCCCCGCGTCCACAATCGGATAGCCCGTCTGGCCGCGTTGCCAGGCTTTCAGCGCCGCCGCATCCTCCCGCCACGGAAACGCATCAAAACTTGCGCGCCAGTTCTGCACCGGCAACGCCGGAAAATGCCAGAGCAGGTATATCGAAAACTCGCGCCAATACAGCTCAGCAATAAAACGCTGCACATCATACGAATCACCGGTTGCCCGCGCGGCCTGATAGGCTAGGCGCGGGGTAATCTCGCCAAAATGGAGATAGGGGGAGAGCCGGGACGTTGAGGTGTAATAGGGCAGGTTGCGCTTTTCCGCATAGCCGCTGAGCGCTCCACCGATAAAATCCTTGAGCCGCTGCGCCGCTGCATGCTCGCCGGGCATCCAGCTTTCCCGCAGGCCGCCCGCCCAATCGGGCTTAGTGGGAAGCAGCCCCAACGCCGCCAGCGGAAGCGCCGTTGTTGGCTTTTGTACAGGCTGCGGCGGCAACGCCATAATCCTCGGGGCAGGGGCATGAAACGGCAACGCATCTGCCGCCTTGCTGAACGGAGTAAAAACCTTCAGCGGTGTGCCGTCGGCCTTATTAACCGTGTGCGGTTCCTGCAACACATCGCCAATATGGCTTTCCGCATGAATCCCCGCTGCTTTCAGCGCCGCTTTAATCGCGGTATCACGCGTGCGCGTATGCGGCTCATAGCGGCGATTCCAATAGACCGCTGTTGCGCCTGTTTCTGTAAGTAGCTGCTTTAAAATGGCCTCCGGCTCACCTTGAAAAAGATACAGCGTTTGCCCGAAAGGCGTCAGGCTTTCCTGAAATGCCGCAATCGAGCCATGCCGCCACCATTTGGCCGCGCCGCCTTCCGGGCGCGGGTCTGCTGTATCAAGGATGTGAACCAGCAGCAACCGTTCGCTGTTTGCAGCAGCGGCGACGAGCGCCGGGTTATCCGCAAGACGCATATCGCGGTCAAACCAGTAAATAGACAGAGCGTGATGAGGCATATGGGTAATCTATAGCAGACGATGGGGAAAGGAATAGAGCCAACACAATAAATGTGTTAACAAATTGTAAACATTGAAAAATATTTTCGTCCAGCTATTGGCATCTGCGAAAAACTCTGCTAGGGTTATAGATAGATACGTATCTCGGTTTGTTACGCGAACAGACCAAGAATTGAAGGCGCGGTGACGCAGCATGTCTGAAACATGTGCTGCGGCAACCATCCCTTAGAATACCCCGGTTTACCCGGCAAACGCGACGGATTTTGCGGCACTGGCATAAAAAGCAAGTCATGCGCCTACCGCAACCCGATCCCTAGCGCGAGTCTGTTAAGCCATTAATACAGTGCCGGTTGTCAACACCGCGCCTTGCTATTCCAGCCGTGGGCGAAAGCCTGCTAAGCCGCCAAAACCCTGCCCGGGAACATTACCGGAGCGGGGTTTTGGTGCTGGAAAATTTCAAGCTAAAACGTTTAAACCATAATCCACATAATGCACCGCCCCGGTCAGCGCCCGCGCCTTATCACTGCATAAAAACGCCGCCAGCGCCCCTACGTCCTCAATCTCCACCAGTTTATGACTCGGTGTGCGCGCTTTTGTTTCCTCTAACAGCGCATCAAATCTATCAAGGCCGCTGGCCGCCCGCGTTTTTATCGGCCCCGGCGAGAGCGCATGGACGCGCACGCCTTGCTCACCCAGCTCACACGCCAAAACGCGCATGCTCGATTCCAGTGCCGCTTTCACTGGCCCCATCAGATTATAGCGCGGCACAACGCGCTCACTGCCGTAAAACGTCACGGTCAAAAGCGTGCCGCCCTTGGCCATGAGCGGCTCTGAAAGCCGCGCACAGCGAATAAACGAATGACAGCTTATCGCCATCGCCTCTAAAAAACCCGCTTCAGAACAATCCGTAACCCGCCCCAATAAATCCTCTTTCGGCGCATAGGCAATCGAATGCAAAACAAAATCAATCCCGCCCCAACGCGCCTTTGCCGCAGCAAACACGCTCTCTAGTGAGCCCGGAACGCGCACATCACACGGCAGCAGAAAATCGGTATCAAGTGTCCCTGCAACCGCCGCAACATAAGGCTTTGCCTTATCATTCAGATAGGTAATCAACAATTCCGCGCCCGCGTTTTTCAGTGCCGCCGCGCAGCCCGCCGCAATGCTGTGCTCGTTCGCGATGCCAAGGATAATCCCGCGTTTACCGTTTAATGAAAACATACCGTTATCCTATTTTTATCCGCCCATCCACCGCCAAAACACCGCACTCATCCACCAGCAGCGGGTTAATATCCAATTCCACAATCTCCGCAAACATTTCCGCCAGCCACGACAAGCGCACAATCGTCTGCTCAAGCGCCGAAAAATCAACCGCCGGGCGGTTGCGATAGCCCTTAAGCAATCTATACAATCTAGTCTTTT
This sequence comes from Alphaproteobacteria bacterium, assembly GCA_021297975.1. Lineage (GTDB taxonomy): Bacteria > Pseudomonadota > Alphaproteobacteria > JAJTHO01 > JAJTHO01 > JAJTHO01. Next base: position 1,109 of record JAJTHO010000162.1, on the reverse strand, counting down.
CAATCAGCCGCCGCGCCTCTGGCTGCGTAACGGGGGTCAGCGTCATCGCCGAATCATGCACCGCCTCAACCGACGTCCCGCCTTGGCCAAACAGCAGCACATGCCCGAATGTCGCATCACAGGTCAGACCCAGAATAATCTCATACGCTTTTGGGCGGCTGGCCATGGGCTGAACTGCAAAGCCGATGAAGGTGGTGTTGGGCAGGGTTTTTTGCTTTAGTTGCATCGTTTCCGCTGCGGCAACGACTGCCGCCGCATCCCTCAGATTCAGCGCCACCCCGCCCACATCCGATTTATGCAACAAGCCATCCGCCACGATTTTAACCGCCAGCTTTTCCCCCGGCCATTTAGCCGCCATTTCCCCGGCCTCTTGCGGCGTTGCGGCCAGCTCTGTTTCAACGGTCGGAATACCCGCATGGCGAAACACGTCTTTTGCCTCAACCTCATGCAGCCAGACGCGCCCAGCTTTGCGCGCCCCGGCTAAAATCCCAGCAATCGCCGCCACGCCAGCCTCATCAATCGGCGGAATGCGCGATGCGCCGTTGCCGTTTGCAGCAGGGTGGCGCAGCGCGGCAACACAGGCCGCCTCTGGGCTTGAAAAACAGGGGATTCCAGCAGCTTCCAGCATTAGCGCCGCCTCGCTGGCCGCTGTACCGCCGAGCCAACTTGCCGTAACCGGAACAGGGAAATCCTGCGCCGCCATAGCAACCGCTTCCGCGCTGGCGGTGCTGTCGGCAACGCCCGTGGGGACATTGAGAATCACGAGACCATCAACGCCATTGCCGCGCAAATCTTGCTTTTTCAGGACATCCAGCGCGGTTGTATAGCGCCCGGCATCCGCATCCCCGATAATGTCAATCGGGTTGCCGCGAGACCACGTTACCGGCAAACGGTCATCCAATGCCGCAAGCGCCTGTGCGGGAAGTTTCGCAAGGCTTCCGCCAGCCTCTAAAACAGAATCCGCCGCCAAAACGCCAAAGCCGCCGCCGTTGGTCAGGATAAGCAGCTTGCTACGCGCGGCATCGGGCAGGGGACTAAACCGGCTCATGCTGTGAATACAATCGCGGAAATGGTCAAAATCATCCGCGCGCTGAATCCCCACCTTGTTA
>JAJTHO010000200.1 GCA_021297975.1 Alphaproteobacteria bacterium | reverse complement strand
GCCGCACTATTCGTGCTGACCACAAAATTAAACTGCATTGCCTCGAACCCTTGAACCCGCGCAAGGCGTTTCACTTCCGCGCACATGGCATGCGCCACGCCGTTGCCGCGCGCGAGTGCATCCACCATAAAACCCGCGTTCGCAACATGGCTGCCGCCGCCGGGAAAATTTGGGCGAAGGTAAAACGTACCCGCAAGCGCACCGTCCAGCAGCGCGGTAAACACCTGATTGCCCGGGCGAAACCAGTGCGCACACGCAGCAGGCGCCGTCATATCACGGGGCAGGGCATAGGTGTGCCCCTCGCGGATAATCGGCTCCATCATCGGCCAGATAAGCGGAAAATCCGCCTCAGACAGGGGAGAAAAGGTTATCAACGCCGGTTTGCTCAAGGCTTAATGCTCATGCCCATCAGCGCTTAATGCCAGCGCCGCATCATAGACATACGTCCGGCTGCAATAGGGGCAAACAACCTCAGCAACAGCCGCAAGGCTCAAAAACACACGCGGATGACCGAGCGCGCCGCCGCCGCCATCACAGGCCGCCTTCCGGCTGCCGATGCGGATGGTTTCAAAAGTTGATGCGGGCGCGGTAGAATTCATTTGCAGACCCCTATAAACGAGCTACGCTAGACCTGCAAGTTGGAATAATAAAATTATGACCGCCGCGATTCAGGCTGAAAACCTCGTTAAGATTTACTCTAAGAGTGCGAAATCCGCCGAAAAGAAAGCGTTAGAAGGTTTAAGCCTGACAATTCCGAAGGGTAGCATGTTTGCGCTTCTTGGGCCCAACGGCGCGGGGAAATCAACCTTTATCAATATCCTTGCAGGCCTAGCGCGAAAAACCAGCGGCCGCGTTGTCATTGATGGTCTTGATATTGATGCAGACCGCATTGAAAGCAAGCGCCGCGTTGGTATTGTGCCTCAGGAAATCAACATTGATCCCTTCTTCACGCCCCGTGAGGCGCTGGAGATGCACGCCGGTCTTTACGGCGTTCCGGAAAAAAAGCGCCGCACGGATGAGATTCTCGCCGCATTAGGGCTGAGTGATAAAGCCAACGCCTATGCGCGGTCGTTATCCGGCGGGATGCGGCGGCGGCTGATGGTGGCAAAGGCGCTCGTACACACGCCGCCGATTCTGATTCTGGATGAGCCAACCGCGGGGGTTGATGTTGAGCTGCGCCAGCAGCTCTGGGCATATGTGCGCGAACTCAATCGCGGCGGCACAACGGTGGTGCTGACCACACACTATTTAGAAGAAGCCGAAGAGCTGTGCGATACCGTTGCGATTATCAACAAAGGCGCGCTGGTGGCGCTGGATTCCGTGCCGAATTTGCTGGCTAAGGTTCAGCATAAAACGCTGGTTGTGCAGTTGACAGAGCCGATTGCCGCCTTGCCGGAGGTGCTGCTTGCGGAAGGCTTCACGCTCGATGCTAAAGGCCTCAAAGCCAGCCTCAGCTATGACCCTGCGGTAAAGCCGATGGATGGTATCCTGCGCGTGCTCAGCAGTGCCGCCTTACCGTTTCGGGATATGAGCATCGCCGCCCCCAGCTTAGAGGATGTATTTCTGGCGGTTACTAAATCATGAGCGCGCCGCTTATCCTCACCCTCTCCTGTGTGGATAAAATCGGCATTGTTGCGGCGGTGTCGGGATTCTTGGCGCGGCAGGGCTGTAACATTCTGGAATCGGCGCAGTATTTTGACCCGGCAACACGGCTGTTTTTCCTCCGCACCGTGTTTGCCAATGAGCGCGGCGCGGCGCAAGCTGAGTTAGAGCACGCCTTCGCGCCGATTAAGGCAGAATTTGCCATGAACGCGGCGTTTCATGATACAGCCGCGCCGCTGCGGGCGCTTTTGTTTGTCTCAAAATTTGATCATTGCCTGCAAGAATTGCTCTACCAGCAACGCGCCGGAAGCCTTAAAATTCACGTTGCCGGTATAGTCTCGAATCACCCCGACGCGCAGCCGCTCGCGGATTTTTACCGCATCCCGTATCATTATCTTCCCCTTTCGCCGGGGGCAGGCGGCAAGGCCGAACAAGAGCAGAAAATCTGGCAGCTTATTGAGGGTGAGCGCGCGGATTTAGTCGTGCTGGCGCGGTATATGCAGATTTTCTCCGATACCCTTTGCGCTAAATTGCCCGGCCGGGCGATAAACATTCACCATTCCTTTTTGCCCAGTTTCAAAGGCGCCAAACCCTATCATCAAGCGCACCAGCGCGGCGTTAAAATCATGGGCGCAACGGCGCATTACATAACGGCAGAGCTGGACGAAGGCCCCATTATTGAGCAGGAAATCACCCGGATAAACCATGCCCACACGCCGGAGGAAATGATGGAAATGGGGCGCTCGCTTGAGAGCCTCGTGCTGTTCCGGGCGGTGAAATACCACGCTGAGCATCGGGTGGTGCTGAATGGGGCGAAGACGGTGGTGTTTCGGTGAGCATGTAGTCGTTTAAAAAATTGTGCTTAAAAAGTGTGGATTGCCGCACCCCTTTCAGGGGTTCGCAATGACCCCTAGGACACACAAGCCGTCATCGCGAGGCGCAACGCGCCGCGGCGATCCATTTTTTACTCAGTTATCTTGCTCCGCTCAGCGTTGTGTGCGCCCATCGTTGTTGTTCAGGCATTGCAGGGCAAATTGCTGACCTTCTTCATTCAAATGCGGCATTAGGGCGTTGAGTTCATTGGGATTAAGTTTTGCCAAGTCTTCGGGCAAAACAACCATATTAACTGTTTTTGGTGAGCCGGCAAAGTAAGTGCCTTTAATTAAGCGATAGCCAAGAACTAGTCCGCTCTGCCTAACATCCAAGGGCTGACTGTTAATCAAGTCCATTGCTGCAGGCGTGGCTACTATTTTTTCATCATTAGTTTGTACATAAAACCAATTTTCTCTTGTGGGAACCAATGATTTGAGGTCTGTGTTTATAAAAACAGCACCGGATAAACGTGCATCATAAAAATTTGTTTGTGGTGTAAGAACGGCACCGGTAAAATCTGCACCATTTAGATTCGACATAGAGAAGTTTGTTTTGTTTAAGTTTGCTCCATCTAGTTTCGCTCCTGTTAAAGAAGTCATACTGAAATTTGCTTTGTTAAGGTTTGCGCCTGTAAGCGTTATACCATTAAGCTCCTTTAAAAAGTAATCACCATTGCTAAGGTCGGCATCTGTAAGATTTGCGAATGCCTTAGGTTCTGCTCGTAAAAG
>JAJTHO010000114.1 GCA_021297975.1 Alphaproteobacteria bacterium | reverse complement strand
TCCATCGTTAGGCGTTGATATGCGTATAAAGAGAAAAGATGTCAGCGAGGAAGAAGGAGTCGCTCCCTCGCTGGCTTGGACCGTTACTGCGTAACGTTTGCACCGGTAAGGTATTGAATACCCGAGCCAACACCGGCAATAGTAAGCAAGCCGCCCACCAGCGCCATCAGCCATTGCCATTGAAAGCGGCCAAACATCGCCAACGCGCCGAGGCCGATAGCCCCAAGACCGCCAACCCCGTACACCACACCGCTACCTTGTTTATAGGTGTTTTGAACGAGTTTATCTGTCTCTGTAAAGAATGTACCATTCCCAGTGCCGCCAATTTTGGCGGTATTTCCACGTGTTACTTGCGCTTGCGCACTCTCCGCCAACACACCGGTAAAGCACACGGCGATCACTAAGCAACCCAACATTTTTAAAATCTGTTTCATAGAAAATCTCCTATTTCCCTCTCTAAGAGCGATGCTAGCATTTATAACTTGATAAGTGCTCTACATCACACTTATAGTTTTAATCCAGAAGATTGTTTCTGTCAAACTCTTTTTTTAAGTATTTGTTAATTTTTATGTATATTGCCACCTATTCAACCGACTGAGGCCGATTAAGCCATTAAAATGGCAGGATAATATCCAATACCTGCGCCCCATAGCGCGGTGCCTGAACATCGCTGATATGCCCGCGTCCGCCATAAGAAACCCGCGCCTCGGCGATTTTTTCAAACGGAATCGTGTTGTCGGTTGCGATATCTTCCTGACGAATCACGCCGGCAACCTGCAATTCGCGCACTTCATAGTTCACCCGCACTTCCTGACGGCCAATCAGCACCATGTTGCCGTTGGGCAATAATTGCGTGATAATACCGGCAACACGCAGTTTAATGGCTTCTTTGCGGTCAATACTGCCCTTGCCAGTGTTTTTACTGCTACTGCGGGTGGAAACGCCGGGATCCAATGAGGGCGCACCGGGTAAAACCCGCCGAAAATTGTTCTCAAAGCCTAAAAGGGTAGGAAAGCTCGTGCTTTCATTGCTATCGCGGCTGCGTTCGGAGGTGTTATCAATCTCAGCCTTATCATCAATATTGATAATAACGGTAACTAGATCCCCCACTTGGTTCGCGCGCTGATCTTTGAAAAACGATTTGCGCCCTGGAACCCATAAGGAATTAGATAAGCGATCGGTGCTTTGCGGTTCAGGAAGCGGCAAGGAAACCGGGCGATAGCCCGATTGCTGCACGGGGTTTTGCGGCGCGCTTAGCTCTGGCGTTTTGCCAACAGAATCCAATCTATCCAGTGTGCTGCAGCCCATCAGGACGAGCAATACTGGGATTAATGCGGTAAAGTGTAGCTTCATGGCTGACCTCCTGCGGGGGCTTGTTTCGGTATGGCTGTGGGTGCGAATGTCGCGCCCAATTCAACGGTTCCTGTGCCCGTCACAATGCCTTCAACGGTTTTTTTACTGCCGGTGTTTAAAACACGTACAACATCGCCCATTGCGCCGTTTTCCAGCGCCCTGCCCTGTGCCGTCAATTGCATCACCTCTGATTTCACCACCATCGTCACCAGCTCATTGCGCTTAACGAGCAGCGGCGCGGCGATATCATACGTATTAATCACTTTATTTTCTTCGAGCGGCTTTTTTGCGGCCATACCCACCAGATTCCGCCGATCGCGCACTACCGTTGGTGAGAGCCGCCTGCCGTCCACCGCCACCTCTATAATGTCTTCATGTTTAATGACTGCCTCAGCCTCAATCCGGCGCTGCGGCACGGGAATGTACACGGTCTCTGTATCTGCATCGACAGGCTGCGCAGCGGCAGGCAATGCACCACATAGCGCCCCAAGCAACAAGAAAAGTAAACATGTACGCACCATCGTATCCTTTTTAGAACGCTCTAACTAACCTGTGAGGTTGTCTGCATCATTTCATCGGTTGTTTTGATAACTTTAGAATTCATCTCATAGGCGCGCTGGGCGGTAATCAAGGACGTTATTTCCGAAACAACGTTCACGTTTGAGGCTTCCAAGAAGCCCTGCATAATTTTACCATAACCCACTGAATTCGCCACCCCGGCAATCGCGGCGCCGGATGCGGGTGATTCCAGAAACATGTTGCCGCCGATGGCTTCTAAACCTGCTTCGTTGGCAAAAGCAGCAATCTGGAGCTGTCCGACGTTTGCCTCGGCCACCTGGCCGTCTAATTTCACCAGCACTTCACCAGCATCATTGATTGTCACGCCGCGTGCATCATTGGGAACCGTTATACCCGGCAAAACACGATAGCCATCCTGAGTAACAATCTCACCGGCTGGCGAAAGTTGAAACGAGCCGGCGCGGGTGTATCCCACTTCACCAGAGGGTAATTCAATCTGAAAATACCCCGTGCCGTTAATGGCAATATCAAAATCATTTTGCGTTTCTTGTAAGCTGCCTTGTTGGGTAATGCGATACGTGGACGCTGTTTTAACACCCAAGCCCAGTTGAATACCGGACGGAACAATAGTACCCGCTGCGCTGCTGGTGGAGCCTACGCGGCGCTGGTTTTGATACAACAAATCCTGAAATTCGGCACGTTGGCGTTTATAGCCGGTTGTCGTCATGTTGGCGATGTTGTTGGAGATAACCTCCACGTTAGTTTGCTGTGCCAGCATCCCGCTGGCGCCAATACTCAGTGAACGCATAGCCTGTCTCCTTAATTGTTGTTGCCGGATAACTTACGAATCGCGGTGCGCATCCGTTCGTCTTCGCGGTCAACCAACTGTTTTGCGCCGTCATAGGCGCGCTGAACTTCAATCATGTTGGTAAGCTCCAGCATCGCGACAACGTTAGAGCCTTCAACCATACCCTGCCGCACTTCAAACTCCCGAAGGCGCACAGGATCTTGATTTGTTTCATAAAGACCATCGGGTAATTTTTTTAAGGCGCGCTCGTCTCTGAATTCGACCAATTGAATCTTTCCTAAATTGAGCGC
>JAJTHO010000069.1 GCA_021297975.1 Alphaproteobacteria bacterium | reverse complement strand
CGGGTTGATTTCCGGCTTTATGATGTGTTGTCACAAAAGCAGCTCTTGGGTTTGTCGTATAACACAACCCCCGCCAATTGGCGGCGCCTTGCGCACCTCATTTCCGATGCGATTTACAAGCGCGTTACCGGCGAAAGCGGTTATTTTGACAGCCGGGTTGTCTATGTTGAGACCAGCGGGAACCCTTGGCGCCCCACCAAACGCCTCGCGATTATGGATCAGGACGGTTATAACCACCGCTATCTTACCGATGGGCGGGCGATGGTGTTGACGCCGCGTTTTTCCCCGAATGCCCCGGTTGTTACCTATTTCGCCTATTATAATGATTTGCCGCGTGTTTATACACTCCATGTTGATACGGGACGGGTGGAAATGGTGGGCAATTTCCCCGGCATGACCTTTGCGCCGCGTTTTTCACCAAACGGCAACCGGATTATTTTTAGCCAGGCTCAAGACGGCAACACCGATGTGTACACCATGGATTTAGGCAGCCGCGAAACGGAACGCCTCACCACGACCCCCGGCATTGATACATCACCGTCCTATAGTCCTGATGGCAGCCAAATAGTGTTTAACTCAGACCGTGGCGGCAGCCAGCAGCTCTATACCATGAGCAGCGGCGGCGGTAATGTGAAGCGTATCAGTTTCGGTCAAGGCCGCTATTCAACCCCGGTCTGGTCACCGCGCGGCGATTTAATAGCCTTCACCAAGCAGCAAGGTAGCCGTTTCTTTATCGGTGTGATGCGCACGGATGGCAGCGGTGAGCGGATGCTGAGCCAGAGCTATCAAGAGGAAGGGCCTACCTGGTCGCCCAATGGCCGCGTGTTGATGTTTTACCGCGAATCACCGGGTGACGGGAAGAATATCCCAAGGGCGCGGATTTACAGTGTTGATTTAACAGGGCAAAATCTTGTTGAGGTTAACACGCCGGGCAACGCCTCTGATCCGGCGTGGTCACCGCTTAACCCGCGCTAATGTGTTTTTTAAGCAACGCTGTGACTTTTTAGGAAATGGTATTGATTTTTTAACTTGGATACGACAAATAATATCCGCTAAACGCAATTGTGCGCAATCAACTAACTTCAAAGGGTTTCTACCATGCAATTTAAACGTCTTTCCGTACTGCTGGCGAGCTTGCTCGTTGCTGCTTGTACGTCGTCGGGCTTCTCTGATTCGAACGCCTCTGGTTCTGGCCAAAACGGCCTGGGCACTGCTGGCGCGAACGGCATGACCGATGGTTACACCACCGACTACGGCACCGACATTGGCGGCAACCGCGAAGGCTACTCAGCCAAGCAAGTTGCTTTCGATCGCGCTGTTGGCGCACGGGTATTCTTTGGCTATGACAGCTCTGAGCTGACTTCTGAGGCACGCGCTGCGCTGGATCGTCAAGCAGCATACCTGACACGCTTCTCGTCGATTGTGGCGACTGTTGAAGGTCACGCTGATGAGCGCGGCACACGCGAATACAACTTGGCTTTGGGTGAGCGCCGTGCAAACGCCGTACGCAGCTACCTCGTTGCTAAAGGCATTCCTGCAAAACGCTTAAAGACAATTTCTTATGGCAAAGAGCGTCCATTCATTCTCGGTTCAACCGAAGAAGCATGGGCTAAAAACCGCCGTGCGGTAACTGTTGTTGAATAAATAACAGTCTTACAACACACAAGAAAGCGCACCGGAAACGGTGCGCTTTTTTTGTTTGCGGAGTCTTCGGATTAATAGAGCAACCAAGGCAAAGGCCGTGGTGCGTGTTTTCTGCACAAGATCTTATAGTCATTCCACTAAAGAATTCCCCATGCCTGCGAACGGCGCTTAGCCTCGCTTAGGTACGAAGATGTACACGTCTCTTGGCTGCACTTATTCTCGGCTGTGGGGAATTCTTTATTGAAACGACTATATATGCTTATTCCCAATGAAAACATCCCTTTGTCACGGGTGTACTGCGATGAGCGACGCGACGACGCAGTCCAATAGAATCAATAAGGTGGATTGCTTCGCTGCGCTCGCAAAGACACTGCGACTACGGGGCTTTTTTATTTGGAAATACTATAATTATGCGCTTACAGCTGAGAATGCTTCTGGTGTTGCGGTTGCCGATGCGGCTTGATTTTCCTGGCGAACCTTAGCATCAACCTGCCGCCAGGTAGCGGCCATTTCAGTTAACGATTCAATCACTGAAACCGCCGCCTCTACATCATTTTTCATATTATGCCGCGTTATCAGCAGCGTCATGCTGTTGTAATAAGCATCAAGCGTGTCGCGCATTTTCTCAGCGGCAGGGTCATCAGACAGGCAGTTTTGCAGGCCGTGAATAATTTTCATCGCGTCTTCTGTGGCGGAAAAGCGTTCACCATATTCTTTTTTCTCCGCGTGTTCTTTCGCCCGGTACATGTGTTTTGCGGCGGTTTCAAGTAGGCGCGCGATCTGCTCGCCGGGCGTCATGCTGGCAACATCGGCATTCTTATACTGTTTTGTTTGCGCGTAGGGATTCATGGTTAGTTTTTGTTTTGGGCTTCAAAGGTTGAAATGAGTGAGGCTTTAATTGTCTCTAGCTGTGAGGATGTTTGCTGAACTCTAAGAAACTGTGCCTCAAGGCGAGCGCGATATAATTCCGCCTGTGAATTAATGGTTTCAATTTTCTTGTTCAGTTTTGTGGAGCTGTCCGTGATATCTTTTAACTGGGCGTCAAGAGTTCCGCCCGCTTTAACATAGGTATCGGTAACCCCGGCGAGTAAATCGGCCAATCCTTGCGTAGGCGTAATCGTGGCGCTAAACGCAGGGTCACCTGAATTAATAACAGCGCCCGCATAACCAAACGCAAAACCGCTGAGCGCCGAATTTGGATCGGCGGTGATAATCCCATTGGCGATAGTGGAAGTTACGGTCGTTGTTGTGCCGCCGATAGTGTATTCTAACTCGGCGCTGGTTGCAGATCCACCGGCAGTTGTTTCGAGCACACGCACCGTAATTGGCACGCCCGTTAAGGTACTATTCAGTGTTGTAGGCCGTGATAAAACCGCAAGCGAGGTGCTGCTTGCATTGCTTTGAAAGCCAAACAGACCAGCAATTTCGGTTGTTTTTTTAGCAATCGCGCTATCAAGCGTTGTATCGTTAATGACGAGCTTGTTGTTGGCATCGAGTGTAATCCCGGCATCCCGAAGGTTGTTCAGCCCTGTAACCCCGCCCACTGCGCCGCTGACAATACGCTGCATGTTGCTGGTGATATTGCG